>DXCG01000123.1 GCA_019116145.1 Candidatus Phocaeicola gallistercoris | reverse complement strand
GGCTTTAGCTATCATTGCTTTCTGCCGCTCCCCATCCGACAATTCCGCAACATAACTCCCCGCTTTATGCATCATTCCAACGGCTTCGAGCGATTTTCTTATAACTGCATCGTCTTCCCTGCTCAGATGTCCCAAAAAATTTGTATAGGGCTGCCGTCCCAATGCGACCAAATCGTACACCGACAAACCACCAGCCATCGTCCTATCGGTCAATACAATACCTATTTGCCGTGAACGTTCCCGTTCTGAATAACCCGATAATAATTTCCCGTTTACCCATAGTTCTCCGCCCAATGGAGACTGTACTCCTGCCAATGTGCGAAGAAGAGTCGATTTTCCCATGCCGTTGGCTCCCAATAAACACGTCAGTTCTCCTCTTTTCAACACCATATTCAAATGGCTTTGAACAACCCGTTGCTGATTCCGGATGGTATATCCTACAGAAAGATCCCGGCATTCTAATATTATATTTTGTGCATCCATGTGTTACGAATCGAGATAATGAATGCTCCGACGACGAAGTATTACATAAATGATAACCGGTGCTCCGATAACCGGAGTCACAGCATTGAGTGGGATAGTGCCTAATTCGCCGGGCAATATACATAGCAAGTTACACAACAAAGCAATTACCGCACCGGCAACCAATGTAACAGGCAACAGTACATTATGATTCGATGTTCCCAAAAGCAACCGGGCTATATGAGGCACTGCAAGACCGATAAAAGAAACAGGCCCGCAAAAAGCGGTTGTCACAGCCGTAAGCAAACCGGTTATCAGCAAGAGTAAAGCCCTTACACGCCGCACATTTATACCGAGATTTTCCGCATAGCGTGTTCCCAATAACAATGCGTTCAACGGTTTTACCATCAACAATGCACATATAAGTCCCAACAATGCTGCACAAGCAAAAAAAGGAAGTTGCTGCAACGACACCCCACCAAAACTTCCCAGTCCCCAAATAACATACGAATGAACGCCTTCGGCTGTGGAAAAGAAATTGAGCAATGATATAACCGATGAGGTCACATAACCAATCATAATACCGGCTATCAATAACATGACACTGCTTTTTATCAAAGCAGACAAGAACAAAATAATACCCATTACCAGCATGGCTCCGATAAATGCTCCTGCAATTACCGCTACAAATCCGGATAACAGCCATTCGCCGGTCAACAAGCTCCCGCCTCCTGCCAATAAAACCAAAGCGACTCCCAAACTTGCACCTGAACTGATTCCCAATATAGACGAATCGGCCAAAGGATTGCTGAATACGGTCTGCAAAATCAAACCGGAAACAGACAAAGCTGATCCACACAACAATGCTGTAATACATTGAGGTATGCGCGATTCCCATACAATATAATACCAACTTGCCTTACTGCCTTCCTCACCTCCCAAGATGGTCAATATTTCGCGGGCAGGTATATCGACAGCCCCGATAAAGAGATTGGCTGCCAACAGGACCACTAATGCAAGCACCAGCAATACCATATACACTATACATCTACGCTGTATCATTCGTCTTTATTCTTCTTTCAGCGGCGAGTAATACCGCAATTTGTAATCTTTCAACAAGACGGGATGAAATATTTTAATCAAGTCTTTCAACTGTAATTCCGGATGAAAAGGAGATTCTTCATAAAAAGGAACATACGCTGTGTTACAACCGTATATACGATGCTTGGAAAATGCACTGAAACGGGTATAAGGAGCATAATCGGAAGCTAACCCGGCATACGTCTTATCAACTTTCTGGTTATATTTTATCAACCAGAAATCGGCTTGGCGTCCTTTATCCAATACAGTTTCGAACGACAAGGAGACCGCCCCGCTTTGTGGGATGTAACCGAATACATAATCGGCTCCTGCATCAGAAATCAGGCGGGCTGTCGTACTATTCCCTCCGGGAACGTACCATGCCGATGTACTTTTCAACTCGCAGATAACCGAAGGACGAGGCAAACCGGATGTTTTCACACTGTCCGACAATGTACTGTAGGCTTGCTTTATACAAGTAAAAAGCGAATCGGCTTCTGTTTCTTTCCCAAACAACAACCCATAGAAATACATCCATTCGGCACGTCCCAAAGCCGTGTTTTCCATATAATCGGCACACTCTATCAATGGGATATCCAGTTTTTCCACCGCACCGTAACCGCCGCTATTCTCAAACGGAGAGAGTAAAATCCCATCGGGATGCATATCTATAATCTGCTCTATATTGGGATTCATACTGCTCCCGGCATCGGTAAGTGTGTTTTTTTCATAACGTTCGAGAATATATGGCAAACGAATATACGACAAATCGCATACACCGCCAATGGCATCGGCCGTTCCCAGCTCTTCCAACAAGCCGCAATGTACCGACGAATAGACCAAGGCATTACGCAATGGTACACGTACCACAGTTCCTTCGGGCAATGCTTCAGGAAGCAATGAACCGGACGGAACCAACAAGTATGTGTGCAACACATGGATCGTATCCCATGGGTTACGCAATACCACTTTTGTATAACCATCGTAACGCACAATAGACAGGTTTTTGGCATATTGCAACTGTAAGGTATCGCCCGGGATGAATGCAGACAATGATTGTTTCTTCCCGCATCCTGTGAAAAGAAACAGAAACATCCACCATGAAACGATGACAGATAAAAGCCTGCTTGTATTTTTCAATATCTTCAACTTACGTCTTATTTTATTTAGAGAAATTTTATTTTTCACACCGTCCATAAAAATTTTCACACGGCGTTTTCACCAAAAGATGCTCACAAATTCTTACTCCTACTTCTTTTTATAATCGGCAACAATAGCCTCTGTAATCCAGTTTGCCAATGCCTGCCGGTTATCAGGTATGACTAAACGCTGTTGGTCGCGGGCATTCTGAATATTTCCCACCTCTAAAAAGACCGCATAAGGAGTGGAATTTTTCAAAACGAACAAATTGCGTTCGCTGACCGTTCCCTCGAATCCACGGTTTGGCTGATGGCGGTCGTATTTCGCTTTGAATGTTTTTTGAAGTTGACGCGCCAAGCGTTTTCCGTATTTACTCCCGGGAGCATGATAGAAATACACATCGGTCTGCTTGCCTCGGCTGCGGCTGTCTACATGAATAAAAACGGCACGCTTATAAGAAGATTTGTCTTTTTTATACAAACGGTTTATCACATCGCACCGTTGTTGCAAACGTTCTACCTGATTCAGCGGTATTGCCTTCCCCATACACGTTTCGCGCTTGCTATTGTTTAATATCGCAGTATTGCGAATGCCGTCTTTTGCATCTTGGATAATGAAATGTACTTTCGCGCCCCGTTTCAGCAATTCACGCCCCAAACGCAACACAATATCGTAGGCATATTCATCTTCGTGCAGTTCTTTCCCTTTATATTTCCCTATACAACCGGGGTCGGGACCTCCATGCCCGCTCACTAAATAAAAGACAGCTCCTTTCAGGGCATCCGATGTTACAGTATATGTGGCTTGCGATTTGCCGAAAAGAGGTTCTTTTCCTGTCTTCTTCTTTGTCTGGGCTCCGGCAGGAAAGGCTATCAGTCCTATAAAAGAAAAAATTAGTAAACAGGCTATTTTACTCATTTCAGCAATTCATCTATCTTTTTACACAATGCCGCAAACTCTTCCTCGTTGTACAAACGGGTCAACATCACTATCTTTCCATCCTTCCCTATCAATACATTCCGTGTAATTCCTGCTTCACGGTCGGCATATTTGGCAAAGATATCTGCTCCCGGGTCTAATCCTAAAGGATAGGTTATTTTCGTCTGCCCGGCAAATTTCTTCACCCGCTCAAGTGGCTCGTCACGGTCTATCCCATAAAGTGCAAAGGCTGTGTTATCTTTGTGCTTCTGCCAGATGTCCCGCTCTATAAACGGCATTTCTTTTCTGCATACGCCACACCAACTGGCTGTGAACTGGAGCATCACCACTTTTCCACGCAACGATGAAAGACGAACTGTCTGTCCGTCGGTAAGTGTCATCTCAAAATCGGGTGCTTCATCGCCCACTCTTACAATGTACCCCGTATCATCGGGAACAACATTTTGGGCAAAAGTTACCATATTATTCGCAAAAAATCCACACAATAGAAGTGACATCAACATCCATTTTCTCATAGTCTTTTCTTTTTTCCTGTTAATTGTTTCCGGACAAAGATACAAAATTTGCCCAAACTACAAGAACGTAGTAACCCGGAACGCACAAAAAAAGACTGCTCCAAGCAGCAACCTGAAGCAGTCTTCCTATAAATTAAGTAAAGTGTATTACATTATTTTTTTACCATAGAACGAACGTTCAATTTTACACTTACATTATCTTTCAACTCATTAGCTGACATCTTAACTTGTTTGAATGATTCAGTCTTCTTAATGTTCAAACGTTGCAATTGAACTGTTGCAAACTCATTACTTGAACCACGAGTACCCATTAAGAAGCTTTCCAACTCACTTGCTGATGAAACACCTTCCGGAGTCAAATTAACATCTTCTTTCCATACCGGACCAAAGTTACCATTTTCATCGTAAGCAACACCACATAATCTCATTTCACCATAATCGCAAACATAAGTAAACGGACTTTGAGTTGCACTTTGCATATCTTCATCTGTCAGTAATTCAATATATTGTTCATCTGTCAAATCACCACCTTCTATTTCATCAAATGCAGATTTAGCAATTACATTCCAATAGAAGCCTTTACCTTCTGTATTTACTCTACCAGCGAGGAATGCAAAGCCATCATATCCTGTCACTCCATAGAAGTCTTGCACATCAGCACCTTCAAAATATTTATATTCCAAACTGAATGCTACATCAGATTTACCAGCTTCAGTTGTTGTAAATTCTTTCTTGATAAGATCTGTTGTAGCAACATCACCTGCTACTCCCATTACAACTACGGTGTACGATGTTTCTGGTGACATTCCTTCGAATACACCCTCCTCACTTGACAAATCTCCAGACAGATAGTTTACAGATCCTTCTGCTACACCTTGAATTAAATAAGCTTCTATATCTGCATCCGAAGCCCCTTCAAGACCTGCAGTTTCAAACAAAGCAAACGCATATGCATCCGGCGTAGTTGTTGTAATTCCAATAGCAGCCGAACGAGAAGTTATATTGGTAACATTAACAGAAATTTGGTTGTCTATCGGAGTTGTTGCCGGCAGAGTTGTAACATCCAACTGCGATACCGGTGTCACTAAGTCGCAATTATCATCAATACCGCATGCAAGAATTGTGTATTGCATATCGGGTGCAATTGTAGCGAAAAGACCATTTTCAATCGAACCTTGTACAACCAATCCAAACATAGACAAAGTTTCTTTCAAAGACATGCCAAGCAATTCGGCATACATTGCATAATTGCTTTTCATATCTTCTATATAAGCATTTATATCAACATAGCCTTCCAAAGATTCTGTTTGAGCTGCTACCAATAAATACTCCATGTTTAGGTCTTCCGGTATCAAATTAAACACGAACCATGTTGAACCAATTTCTCCTACCGACATATCGAATGCTTCGGGAGCTTTAGCGCCTTGTACGACTTTAAATGTTGCAGTAGCATCGCTCATGCCCTCTGCAGAATATGTTACTGTTACAGTAGCTTCACGTTCTTCTTCTACATCGTTTGCATCGACTTCGAATGTAATCAGACGATTCACGCTAGTATTGAAATCGTGTATCCAGTCTACACCGTCTTCTACTTTTGCAGAAATTTTACCATTTGCGGCTGCATTGACCAAATTGTAAGTCATTTCTCCGGGACCACCTTCGCCTGCAATGCTAACTTCGGTAGCTCCCAATTTAATTTGAGCCGCTTCAGTCTGTCCGGGTTCCTCCGGTGCAACAGGATCGTCGTCATCGCTACAACCTACCATTGTAGCCCCCATAAAAAAACTCATTAACAAGACGGGCATTGCCATCCATTGCTTCCATGTTTTTTTCATACTGCTAATAAAAATTTAATTAAACATTTATTTCATAATTTGCATTGGCAAATCTAACATGCCAGTGCTTCTTGTTTGTTTTGCCTTAGTCGCACGATTCTTAGGACCGGGAACAAATGCCCCGTGTTCTAATATATAACGTATGCGTTCTGCCTGATCTTCCGTAAACCGATTGGCATACGAAATAGAATAATCCATAATGTTTGTAGAAACATATTCCATCCCCGACAAACAATCTTCACGAAGAATCAGTTCATCCAAATGGGCTTTATAATTCATGCCGTACGCGTTTACATACTGAAGATAGCTGTCCCGATTGTAAGTTGGTGTATCTTCACAGAAATCGGTGTCGGCACATCCCATATAGCTCTCCGAGAAAGCATGACGCAAGCCCAAATAGTGCCCCAATTCATGTGCTATGGTAACAACTACATATCCATCGTCTACATTAGGGTTCTCGGGAGTTAATGAACCTTCCATGTCGTAAATATACGAATTATTAATAGACACACACTGCGGACGATTCAAATTTTCCTGAACCGGTACGTCTCCCATCCATACTTCTGCCCCTATCAGATAATCGGGATAAACAACAAACGGGAATTGTGCTATTCCTAAAATGCTTGAATTAGAGAATCGATACAACATGATATTGATGTAACGGTCGGGGTCCCATATCAAATCCAAGTAACGCTGCTCGCGCGATGACATGAATGTCTCGCAATTTATGGTCGATGTTGTCCATGGAACTCTATTCACACCCGGTTCTTCCATAGGATTTCCTTCCGGGTCTTCCGTCGCCATCACAAATTCCATATTCAAATCGACTCCCGATTCCCGATAAAGCCGGTTCACTTCATCGATTACCGTCTGCAAATGCCCCGGACGCACATATTGATTTTCATCGTTCTTATTGGTGTACAAACACTGAAAAACGACCGGAATCTTATAATGCCCGCCCTCGACAAAAGGTTGTGCCAATTGCGTAAAAGTAACCGATGTCTCTATGTTTCCGTCTGCCGACTGTAACATCACCGCAGCGGTACGTGAGTCTTGACCCAAATTCTCTGTTATTTCTACGACCACTTCACCACTGCCAGACCCGCTCTCTCCGGAAAGTATCTTACACCATGCAGCATCGCTTTCCGCTACCCATGCTTGATTGGAAGTAACCGACAATGTAAATTCTGCACCCGATGCATCAATATCATTGTATGCATGCTGGCTTACATTTACATAAGGAGTTTCCGGCTGGGGTGTTGCTTCCTGATCGTCGCTACACCCCATAAGGAATAAGCCCAAACAGCTTGCGAATAAAATAAATTTGCTTTTCAACATAAACAAATGCTTATTCATATTCGAATGCGACAGTTCCGTCTATCGGACAAACCACTGCATTGTTGATAGCAAATTTACCTCCATCGGGAGCCGTTACGATAATAACCACCCGGCAATTGCTTAACGAAGAAATGGAAGCATTGCTTAAATTGAGTGTACAAGAGTAATCGTTTACAGAACCTTGCGGCAAAGTAGAGCTTTGTCCCAGCTGATCGCCATACGCTTTTTCCGAGCTGGAAAGACGAAGTACATTACTGTGATTAGTAAAATCATTTCCTAATTCCGGATAATAATTTTCTTGTTCATCATTATATACGTTATCTTCCAATACCCATGCAGCAATACGATATTGTGCTGTTTCTGCCACTTTGACCTTTGCCTGTACCGTCAGTGTACTTTCATCGTCGGAAAGACTGACTGCAGCTGCAATGTTTGCCTGTGCGCCTTTCTGCATGCAATCGCCCATTACGGCAGTTATTTCCTGAACAGTCAAATCAGGATCACCATAAGCTCCAACCGTATAGGCACTATTCATATTCATTGTCAAACTAGGATAAGCAGTGATACCCATAAACGAGTTTACAGCATTCGAATAATTGTTAGCCATAACATCGCCATTGTGAGCTGCCACAAAAATGGCATCTGCATCTGTTTTTTGATAAGCCTCAATAGCGGTAATCATTAACGGACAGTTTCCACACCACAATCCGGTAGACTGGATGGCTACTACCCGTTGCTTAAATCCGTCGAACTGGTCGGGATTCGGGTCGGCAGGCACGCCAGATGTTCCACCTTCGGTAGCTCTGATCGTAATTTTCTTGGAAATTTCTCCTTCATAGCTGGCAAAAAACACATAATCGCCTGCAGTTGCGGTAGAAAAACTTGTGCTCGAATAAACTTCGTTATCTTTATAAATAGTAGCTTCTGCAGTAACATCGGTGTTACCTTTCTTTACAGTAAAGACGGTAGCATCTTGCCCATCGGCACTGATAAACGATTTCGTAGCAGTCAATACCAACTCTCCACTTACATTTCCTCCTGTGCCCGGAGTATCTTCATCGCCGGAATTTCCGGAACATGAAGCAACAAAAACCATACAGCATAATGCTGTCAGGATATTAAATAAATTCCACTTTTTCATTTTATCTTGTTTTATCGGTTAATTTCTCTTATCAAATTGATTAATTCCTCCTATTAAAATGTAGAAGTTACCACGAGGTTTGCTCCGGTATATGCCGGCGTATAACGGCAAACGCCACCAGAACATACATAGCCGGCGCGGTTACGTCCGTAACCCAACTGTACACGTGTCCCTTTCAACGTATAGCTTGCAGAAGCATTGTAGTAATGTACTTTCGTAGAACCGTTGTTATACATATCGCTCACGGTAATACTCCAGCGCGGAGCTACACTAAATTCTGCCAATGCAGCCATCCAGTCTTTCTCGTAGTCTTGCGAATACAAATACTGCAATTCCACGCGCAAAGCCATCTTGCGGTTGAATTTATAGGTATTGTCGACCACAAAAATATTGGAAGCATAGGTTTTGTCGTCCATTCCATGAGTAGGACTCCACTCCTGTACCGAAACCAACACAGATGTTTTCCAGTTTTTATTCCAACGATGCTCTATATCGGCATTGATGTCGCGCCATAACAAGCGAGACTCTTTTGTCAGATTCTTATCGGAATAATACATTGACAGGTTAGCATGGAAGTTCCAATATTTGCTTCTGTCTGAAGCCGGACGGTATGAATAATAAATATCAGCCTGCCCACCGCTCTCGCCTTCTGCATTCACCTGATAAGGATTCAAGTTTGCCAACATATATGTATATTGGCGAGTCAATGCCGGAAGATAGTTCAAAACATTACCAGCTCCTTTTCCTTTCAGTGAAAGCATGGTATTCATGTGCTCCAATTTACGATAAGTAGCCAATACGGAAAAGCTCTTGTAAGCATAGCCCAACTCCGCCAATATTGCTTTTCCTTTCACCATGCTTGCCGATGCTTCTGTAGGAAGGTCTTTCCCCTTATCTACATACTCGACACGTGCATCCAGCCCGTTCCAGTTTAAGCTACCTCCTACAGAATACATATCCAAATTGGATGTTGTCAGGCGGTCTACAAATGCAGGGTCGTCTTTCAATGCTTCATAACGGTTTACATAACTTCCTTCCACATTGAAGCGAAAGTCTCTCCATCCTACAATATCGGAAACAGAAAGATTCAGATTACCTCCGCGCACATACGAGTCGGCATAATCCAAATACAGGCGCGGACGGCCATACAAAGCTTTAAGAGTAACATAATCTTTATAACTATAATGTCCCTGTACACCTTCTATCGAATTATTGAATCCCAATGTCCGGTCTTCATAACTACGGAAAATCAATCCGCTGCCATATTGCTCAAAGATATCACCTACACGGAATCCGAAATAATCGTCTTCCCACTGTACGTATTTACTTCCCAGTAAAGCACGCTTACCATTTCCGTAAGTCGCATAATCGTATCCTTGAAGTGGTGGTAAAAATCCTTCCAACTGTACACCTGCAGAAAAACGCCCCTTGGTATAATCTAACTTCAAGTAACTGTTCGATCCGAAATGATCATCGGGATTGGCTGATGAAGAAGGGTCTAACTTATTATCTTTTACGTAATAGATATTATTCGACTCAAGGCTACCCATTAAAGTTCCTTTATCGGACTGCGCATAGAGCGTACCTACCATTCCCAAAACACAACCTGCAAAAATTACTCTTTTCATTTGTTCTGCAGTTCTTTGAGTTTATCAAACAGTTCCGTTTCACTTCCCGGAACATAACCGGAATGTGAATATACTATTTTCCCTTCCCCATCGATAATAAAGGTATGAGGAGTAAACGATACATTCAATGCACGTTTCAAATCTTGATTCTTATCGAATATACATGTAAATTGCCAGTCGAAACCTTGTGCCATAGAGCGTGCCCGCGAGGTAAAACGATTGTCATCGATAGAAACTGCGACAATATTGAAATCTACTTCCTCGCGCCATTCATCCATCACTTCGTTCAATGCATTCAACTCTGTCAGACAAGGCTTACATGTCACGCCCCAAAAAGATAAAATGAAAGGTTTACCATTTATCAACGAATCTGTTTCTATTTGGTTACCTTCCATATCTTCTACTGTCACTTTCGGCAATGTTTGCGCGGCCAAGTTCAAACCACAGAACAAACAAAACAATACAAAATATATTTTCTTCATCTTCTCTCTTTTTAAACACACAAGGAGAAAGCCCAATAAGGCTTTCTTCTTGTGCTTTTCATTTTATATGTTACTACTTTTTTACTTTAAGTCTTTTTGAATCCGTGCTTTCAATATCGTTTCCAAAGACTGGTATTCTTTTGTTACTTTCTTAAACTTCACTGCAGTTTTCTCTGTAGGCAAGTATGTCTTCATGAAGCGATTGCCTGAGCGATGTGCCGGTATCGGTTCTACAGCATTCGGATTGAAACTTCTCGACATATTCGAAGTTGCAAGTTCTTCTCCGCCACGTGTGAACGTGATACCGCTAACACCCCAAAGTGTCAAACTTGGATAATTGGCTGTCATATAGTAACCGATTGAAGGATACAACGGATATGGAGAAATGGTATTGTCTTCTACCGGATGAACAGTCAGTGTATTACCGTCTTCCGACAAAGTAACAGGGAATGTTGCATTCTTATAAATACCTTCACCTTCTGAATTTTGTCCAAATATTACATAATCGTAATAAGTAACACCCGATGATACCGGAGGTATAGCATATTCATAAGTTACCAAACCGATTTCTTCTTCACCGGCTTCATTGCGTACTACTTGCAAGAACATCTTCGGTCCGTAATCGTAGAACAGCTCATCTGTAGTAGCCGATTCATAACTCAAGTTACAGAACAAATCCCATGTACCCATGAATTTGTGCAACGGTTCAAAACCATTTCCTACAATACGGTTCAAGTTTCTATACTTTTCAGAATATTTTTCTGCAGATTCTTTATAGTCATTAAAGTATTCTTCAATTCTATTCTTGGCTGTTTCTTCGTCATAACCTCTACCCATCCAGTAATCTAACAGGTTCTGATAGTCTTCACTTGCTATTCCACTGATGGAAGCCGGACCTTCATCCGCATTTTGTGTAAAGACAACCGGGAAAGAAGCGGTAGTAGTCTCACCTCCTTTATACTTACTATAGGTATAAGTAGCAGTCCATGTTCCGGAAATCTTATCGAACAAATCAGATTGCAACGGAGTACCTGTTTCCATAGCAGAGGTATTTCTACTTTCTTGAATGCCAGACAAAGCCTCGTCTACATTATAGCCGGCAACAAGGATCTTACTTTCTGTATTTTCCCATGATCCGAATACCAAGTTGTAACCTTCATCACTATTTACCAGATTGTAAACAGAAGCATCTTTTATATCCACACCGTACATAGAGAACATTTTTTCGTCATCGTAATAAGCACTTTCCCAATCGGACATGTAATTCATCAAATAACGAAAACCATAACAATCTTTATTAGGAGCTTTTACATTGAATGTAACGCTATACGGATCGGTCGATGAAACCGGAGTAACCACCAACTGGCAATCCGGATTAGTAGATTCTGTCATTTCTACATCCATCACATACATACTTTGCTCTGTCAGGTCTTCATTATAGTTGGAGATTACGAAAACCTTGTATGTTTCACCTACAGTCAAGCCCGTCCATCCAACTTCATTCGGCTCTGTTTCACGGGAAGTATAGTTATAGAAAATTTCCGACATAATACCTTTTTCTCCTACCCATCCCAACAGATGTTCATAATCAGTTGAACTTAATATGCCCACACCATAACTCATTACACCTTCGCCCGGTACAACAGAAATCGTCAATGAAGTTTCTGTTTTCTTCAATGTTGTAACCTCTGTAGTGTTTTCTCTTATAGTAGGAGATGCTGTCCAGAATCTCATACGGGCAAATGTCCCATCATAGATAAAGTCTTCGTCCGTATATTCTTCTACGTAATTATCGAAATCCGGCATTGCTTGGCTCCACATAATACCGCCTCCGCCAAATTCCGGATTAATTTCGCCCAATAAATTTCCCTCGGCATCACATTCGCCCATCAAAAGGATATACGTACCTCCCGGAAGGAAATAGTTGTACACATTCCATTCGTCTGCAGGCAAATTCGGGTCCATTACACTCCCATTTTTAATATCAAAAGTCTGAGGACCTTTTGCAACCACGCCCGATTCAAGGAATGTGTAATCGGTCATGAAGAACTGTTCTCTCATTGTATAATAGTTGTCTGCTAAAGTAATACCATAACGGTAATAAGTATCTTCGTCTACCTCAACATGAAACTTCAAGCCATCAACCGAAGTACTGATTAACGAAATAACATTCGAATAAGCAGGAGTTGTGACAGTTTGCGCTTTCACTACATACTCCTTATCCAATTTGAAAGCAAAAAATACAGTATATGTCGTATTGCCTTCCAAGCCATATACAGTTACCGTATTTGTTCCATCTTCTGCCGCAATAATTCCACTACCGCCTTCTTCCTCGGCATTGGCAAATATCACTGCTCCATCGGGAGTATCTGTCACCTCACCCTCTTCTACTTCATAAGCATAAGATTCGACACCCTTCAATGTCAAATTAAAACTTGCGGAAGTTGCATATACAGAACTTCCTTCCTCACCCGTTACCGTTGATATTTCTATCACCGGTTCATTAGAAACAACCGCTTCGCTTTGCGGGTCGTCATCAGAACATGATCCTAAAAACATCAACGTTGTCAAAAACAAAAATAAACCACTTTTTCTCATGATGTCAATAATTAATCTTTTAACCTCTTATTGTAACTTTTTGCAAATGTATATATAGTTTCTAAAAAACAAAAATTAAATGAATGTTTTTATTTGTATAACACTAATTATTCTGATAACATTCAAAAAATAATCTGTTTTTACTACTAAAACGATAATAATGCAATTCCCACATTAAATATTTTTATTTAATGGCAAAATTGAATTAAAAAAAAGATTCAATTCAATTTCACTATTTCACAAAATTAACACAAGACAGGCAAGCCTCCACGAATAACATTTTGTCAACAAAACAACAAATTTTGCAACATGAAGAAATAAACAAGCACTTACATTTTCCCAAAATCATATATCTATATTAACTTTTAGCAATGCAATCGAAACAAAAATGAAAAGAATAGCATAGAAAAAAGATTTGTAGGAAAAAGGATTCATACCACACATAAACAATAAAGGCGAGGACATTATAAATAAAATGACCTCACCTTTAATAAAAAGACAAAGATAAATTTCAATTTTTCGTATACCGTTTTACTACAATGGCATATTACCATGTTTCTTAGGCGGATTACTTTGGCTCTTATTTTGAGTCATCTCCAATGCCTGAATCAATTTAAAACGAGTATCTTTAGGAAGAATTATTTCATCAATATAACCTTGTTCGGCAGCACGATACGGATTAGAAAATTTCTCTTTATATTCTTCTACAGCTTTAGCTTTCTCTTCCTGAGTTGCTTTTCTATACAAGATGTTTACAGCTCCATCTGCTCCCATAACAGCAATTTCCGCAGTTGGATAGCAAAAATTCACATCTGAACCGATAGGTTTACTATTCATTACAATATAAGCTCCACCATAAGCCTTACGAGTAATCACAGTAATCTTAGGAACTGTAGCTTCTGCGTATGCATAAACAATCTTAGCTCCATGACGAATAATGCCATTATGTTCCTGCATACATCCTGGCAAAAACCCTGGGACATCTTCAAAAGTAATGATAGGAATATTGAAACAATCACAAAAACGGATGAAACGTGAAGCCTTATCAGAAGCATCTATGTCAAGAACACCAGCAAGATAAGCAGGTTGGTTGGCAACGATCCCCACCGAACGACCTCCCAAACGAGCAAAACCCACTACAATATTCTTTGCAAAATGAGACATCACCTCAAAGAAATAATGATTATCAACCACTGGTTCTATAATATTCTTTATGTCATAAGGTAAGTTCGGATCATCAGGAATAACAGACATTAAAGAATCATCAATCCTACGAATATCATCCGTACAAGGAACCATTGGAGCATCTTCCATATTATTAGAAGGTAAAAAACTCAACAATTCACGAATACTCATCAGAGTTTCTTCTTCCGTTTCACAAAGGAAATGCGTAACTCCGCTCTTACTGCTATGAGTATATGCTCCTCCAAGCTCTTCTTTATCTACTTCTTCGTGAGTAACAGCCTTTACAACATCTGGTCCGGTGATAAACATGTGACTTTTTTCCTTCACCATGAATATAAAATCTGTCAATGCCGGTGAATAACATGCACCTCCGGCACACGGACCTAAAATTGCAGAAATTTGAGGAATAACCCCCGAAGCAATCGTATTCTGATAAAAAATAGAAGCATAACCAGAAATACTTCCCACACCTTCTTGAATTCGTGCACCTCCCGAATCATTTAAAGCAATAACAGGAGCTCCGTTTTTCAACGCCAATTCTTGCACTTTTACAATTTTCTTTGCACCTGTAGTACTTAAAGTACCACCAAAAACTGTAAAATCGTATGCATAAACGTAGACTAAACGCCCGTCGATCTTTCCATATCCACATACAATTCCATCGCCCGGGATATGCCGCTTTTCCATACCAAAATCGGTACAATGATGAACAACAAACTTATCTATTTCATTAAATGTACCTTTATCAAGTAACATATCAATACGTTCACGAGCTGTCATGTGACCATTTGCATGTTGCTTTTCCACACGCTCTATGCCACCTCCTTGAGATGCTAATTTATCTAACTCCTCAAATTTTTTATATTGTTCTTCAATCGCCATAAAACTAATTCTCCTCATTAATTACATCAAGTGTCATGATTACCTGATTACTATTTACAGAATCTCCTTCTTTTACTAAAATTTCTTTCACAACACATTCACTATTCACTTTATAATTACTTTGCATTTTCATCGCTTCTATCACAGCAACAATATCACCAGCTTTCAAGATATCTCCAACTTTCACAGGAATTGAGACCACCTTTCCAGGCATAGGAGAAATAATTTTATCTTGCTGCCTTTCATCAGCCCCTTTACGCATACGTAAATATTTAGCCTGTGAATCGATAATTTCAACATTATACGATTGATAATGAGCATTAACTGTATAGCTCTTACCTCCTTCATTCCGAATTAACTCTGCATTATATGACTTCCCATTATGCAAAATAGAACAACTTCCATTCTCAGCCATTACAATATCGACATCATATGGGACACCATCAACCGTCAGTTGCACTCTGTTACCATCTTTATTAACCAATGTAACATCAGCAATTCTATCTCCTATATGTATTTCCATAACTTACATCAATTATATTAGATACGCAAAACACCTTTTTTTAATCCAAATTCTTTCCAACGGCTAATCGGACGATTATCAGAAGTATTCGATTTATTTTCTTCCAAATTCATCAAATAATCAATATAAGCTGCAATCATAGCAATATTTTCCGTATCTTCTTCCTTCTGACCAGCCCATTCTTTCAACATATCTTGATGCTTCGGAATAAACAACGTATTATAATGACCTTCTACGAAATCAGGAACATCCATAATATGACGTAAATAAGCTATATTCGTTTTCAATCCGGTTATTTTATATTCATACAATACACGGCGCATACGTTCTATAGCAAATTCACGTGTCGTTGCCCACACAATTAATTTGCCAATCATCGGATCGTAATAAACGGGAATTTCATAACTCTCGTACACATAACTATCAATACGCACACCTATTCCATTCGGCTCTATGAGCTGACGAATAATACCGGGAGAAGGCATAAAATTATTTTCAGAATCTTCTGCACAAATACGACATTCTATGGCATGTCCTCGTTGCATTAAATCTTCTTGTCTAAAATGTAAGCGCTCATTATTGGCTACACGAATTTGTTCTTTCACCAGATCAACACCCACCACTTCCTCTGTTATGGGATGTTCAACTTGCAAACGTGTATTCATTTCAAGAAAATAAAAATTACGATGCTTATCAACCAAAAATTCGATTGTACCAGCACCTTTATAATGAACTGCTTTTGCTGCAGCAACAGCAGCTTTCCCCATTTTCTCGCGCAAATCCGGAGTCATAAATGGAGAAGGAGTCTCTTCTACAATTTTCTGATTACGACGTTGGATAGAGCATTCACGCTCAAACAAATGAATTGCATTTCCATAATTATCCCCCAATATTTGGAATTCAATATGATGAGGCTCTTCTACAAATTTCTCCAAATAAACAGTATCATCTCCGAAAGATGACATCGATTCAGATCGAGCAGTATTATATGCTTCTTCAACTTCACTTTCACAATGAATCAAGCGCATGCCTTTACCACCGCCTCCCATCGAAGCTTTTAGCATAACCGGATAACCTATGCGATTACAAATTGCTTTAGCTTCTTCTACACTTTGTAAAGGCTGCTCTGTCCCTGGAACAACGGGAACGCCTGCCGCTATCATGTGTTTACGTGCTGAGATTTTATCTCCCATTGCATCCATTGTTTCAGGATCTGGACCAATAAAGATAAATCCTTCTTCACGACATCGACGTGCAAATTCTGAATTCTCAGATAAAAAGCCATATCCCGGATGAATTGCATCAACGTTATGACGTTTGGCCGCCATAATTATTTTATCGATATTCAAATAACTATCGCGCGATGCTGCCGGTCCTATCAAACATGCTTCATCTGCATAAAATACGTGACGAGCCGTTCTATCGGCTTCCGAAAAAACTGCTACCGTGCGAATTCCCATTTCACGGCATGAACGCATCACACGAACAGCAATTTCACCACGATTAGCGATTAATACTTTATGTATCATGCTTTATTATTTTTATTATACTCCTATCAATACCGTGTAAATCTTTTAATTACACGAAAGCTGTTTCATTTTACAGAAGCAGCACATAAAACTAAAAACTGTGCAAAGGTAACAAAAAAAATATATACCATTCTTATATCCCATATTTTTTTATCTTAATTCGGATATCTATCCCTATAGGGTATATTGCAATGTAATATAAAAATAACTGACGATAAAAAATTCGACTTATAGATTTACACAACAGATATTTCGTATTTTTGCAATTCGAATTGCTTATACATCTATTATTATATTACAAAACCAGCAAATAGGTATTACTTGATTTTCGATTTTATTATGTTACATCTACGTAGTTATGTTCTTCCTACAGCAATAGTCTTAGGAATTTTTTTCCATAGTTGGTGTGGGAAATTTGCATGGATAGCTCCTTATTTAATTTTCATTATTTTGCTTTTAAACTTTGTTGCCGTTAACATCCAAAAACTTCGCTTCAACACGATGAATTATTGGCTTATTCTATTTCAAATAATATGTAGCATCGGAGGTTATTATACAATCAAACAATTTTCCCATGATGAGACTTTAGCACAAGGTATCTTAATCGGTATATTATGTCCTGTTGCTTCATCTGTGGTAGTTGTTGCATGCATGCTGGGAGCTAATCGAGAAACAACAACCGCATATACCATCGTTGGCAATCTAATGGTCGCTTTTGTTGCACCATTTTATTTTTCCTTTATCGGGATACATCAAGAACTTTCTTTTGGACAATCTTTCTTACTGATTTTAGAAAAAATAAGCCCTGTTATCGCATTACCTTTTTTCGTTGCTCTTGCATTACAAAAATTCATTCCAATTCTCAACAATTCTCTTTGCCGTTATAAAGGACTATCTTTCTATTTATGGGCATTCTGTCTTTTAGTAACGTTAGGACAGACCATCGATTTCATTTTTGTTCATGGGAAAGGCAATGAAAAAACAATTATTTCATTGGGTATTGCATCTGCTACAATTTGTACAATTCATTTTGCCCTTGGGAAATGGCTTGGCGGAAAATATGGCGACCGTATTGCCGGAGGACAATTATTAGGTCAAAAGAATACAGCAATGGGCATATGGATGGCCAATACTTACCTCAATCCATTGGCATCCGTTTTCCTTGCATTTTATTCCATTTGGCAAAATCTCTTCAATAGCTGGCAATTATGGAATCATGAAAAGAAATAGCCAATAAAAAAAGGCATCTAAAGATGCCTTTTTTATTTATCATTTTGATCGGCGAACTGTATGGAGCACTTCCCCATTTTTCTCCATCATATAAAGACAAAGTTCATTTTTGTCGACTGTAACAAGAGAAAAGCCAGTAGCTCCGCTACAAAATAATGTACCTTTTACCGGTTTTACCTCGCGAGCCAATGAACCAGAAGTATTTACTACATAATCAATATCACTATCCGATTTCCGAATATGCTGAAAATTATGAATATGCCCACACACATACATATCCACATTATCGTGCTTACGTAACAAACTGTCCACTCGTTTTTGCATATCAGAACGTTCACTTTCATCCTTATCAGTATCTGCATAAATAGGATGATGACCTACCACCATTACCCAATCTTCCCGGGCTACAGCTAATACAGAATCAATCCATGCCAATTGCTTGTCCATGTCCTGCTTGCATGCATCCGGATATTTCGCTGTATCCTCACGATATTTATCAAGCAAAGAAGATGTATCAATCATAACCAAACGAATTGTTGTTCCATCTTCTTCTATTACTTTCGTATAATAACGGGAAGGCATTTGCCAACGCGCACTCACATTACTATAATCAAGTACTGCCTGCGTATTCCCACGGTACTCATGATTTCCTAAAATTGGATACCAAGGCAACATCAAGTCGGGATGGCTGTAAATGAGTTCATAATTCGTCAACCACAATGGATCGTCAACGCTGCGCACTCCTTCAAAATGATGAACATCACCAGCCGCAACAACAAATTCGACATCAATTGTTTCCGCCATTTTTCCCATCACTTCAGCAATCGGTTTCTGATCGTAATAACCGTTACGCCCTAAATCATTAGCAAGATAAAAATTTAATGGCTTTTCCAAAGTTTTCCAAGCCGATGGTTCTTGTGCCCAAGCCATTGTTACCGTAAATATCAGCCCCAAAACCATCCATGTTTTTTTCCGTAAATTCATAATGCTTTATTTTTTATTATCTATCAAAATTTATTGCAAAGAGAAAAGACAATTCTGAAAAATTGTAGAAATAATATCTTCCTATGCCAAACCAACCACACACTTCTGGCTCTAAAAAGAAAGCCCGAACACTGAACCGCTGTCAGCACGGACTTTCAAGGAAAAAAGAATGTATAATTACACTATTAACAACACAACTCTTTTTTAATTTACACCATGCGCACCAAAATAAGCCTGAGGATCCGGTGATGTAAATGTTTTCCCGTTCACAGACAAGCCAACTGTTCCAAATAGCGGAGCCATTGCTGAATTACCACCATTGTATGCGCCATGCAATGCGGGCGATCCTGCTTGCAAATGGAAATTCCAAGCATCATTGTAAACATAGTTGGTCAACGAAATAGCGTCAATGTCATAGTTAACGAACATCGGGTCTTTGCTATCTTCCTCGGTAGCGATAACACTATTCACATCCACTACACCTACGTGATAATCTTCATGCTCGTAGTTATATCCCTGCCAAGAATAATGGATACCTTGTTCATAAACATAATTCGGATCTACTTCTTGGCTGCCTGAAGCGTAGTAGTTATAATCAATTACCGAATTCCTGTCATCATAACCACCTTCTACATTTGCCAAGTTATCCAATCCCGGAGTCATTGCACGGAATTTGCAGTTCACAAGCAAGTTATTGTAAACATGTACTGCTACATTTTCTTCGGCATAAATGCCACCGCCTTTATCGCTATCACGACGCCAACCGGCATTGATAATCGTATTGTTATAAGCCTGAATCTTAGCTTGACCACGCACATCGCTTTGGTCAGAGCTTGACAATTTTAAAGCATTGGTATTCGGGGCATACATTACATTGCCTGCTACATCTACTTGGCAACCTGACTTCACGTTAACGGCTTCTTCACCCGTTTCACCGTTAGCAATAAAGAGATTATTCATAATAATAGCGTTACCGCCCATCATATAAATAGCATCTGACACACCGTTACGAAGAATTGAGTTAGTAATGACATACTTGCCGTTTACGTTGTTGGTGGTAATTTGCGGATAAGCGTCATCACCTGCTTCATAATATCCAGCGTTAGCTGCAGGAGCACCTTCCAATACATCACCGCCTGTATATTCGATAATCGCATGGTCAATCAACATTTCTTCGCAAGTACTTCCGGCTACGATACCGCCCCACAAACCTGCAAACGTGTTGGCTTCTGGACGGTCTGCTTCAGGAATAGAGAAAAGAACAGGCTTTTCTTCGGTCCCTTCACAATACAGATTTCCATTTACTGTAAATTCTACCGGAAGCAAATTTGCACCTACACCTTCTGTACTTGCAATGATTTGTACACCTTCTTTAATAATCAAAGTCTTTCCTTCAGGAACTGTATAGTGTTCGGTCAGATTAATTACAGTATCAGC
>DXCG01000122.1 GCA_019116145.1 Candidatus Phocaeicola gallistercoris | reverse complement strand
TCTTTCATTTCACCTTCCACCATCATGATGTTTTCGTAAGTAGCGGCTACCATCAAGTCCATATCAGCCTGTTCCAATTGTTCGAAAGTCGGGTCGATAACAAACTTGCCATTAATGCGTGCCACGCGTACTTCTGAAATCGGTCCTCCGAAAGGAATATCCGAAACAGCAAGTGCTGCTGAGGCTGCAAGTCCTGCCAGTGCGTCTGGCATATCTACGCCGTCGGAAGAGAAAAGAATGATGTTTACGTAAACTTCTGCATGGTAATTATCCGGGAATAGTGGACGTAAAGCACGGTCGACTAAACGGCATGTCAGAATTTCATAATCGGAAGCTTTTCCTTCACGCTTTGTGAATCCGCCGGGGAAACGTCCGAATGCTGAATATTTTTCTTTGTATTCCACTTGAAGTGGCATAAAATCTGTACCGGGAACTGCATCTTTTGCTGCACAAACAGTAGCTAACAACACAGTGTTACCCATGCGTAGCGTAACAGCACCATCTGCCTGTTTTGCCAGCTTTCCCGTTTCGAGTGTAATGGTTCTTCCATCACCTAACTCGATCGTCTTAACAATAGGGTTGATCATAAAAAATGTTTTAATATAATTTTGTCATATAAATCGTGCAAAAATACAAAAAAACTCGTATAAAATGACGATTTTGCTGCAAAAACTTTTGTAAGAGAGATGCTTTCATTTGTGAAGGCGAATTTTTAAATCCTCAAGGGGAATGAAAGACTTTGTCAAGTCGTGAAAAAATGTATCTTTGCACGAAAATTATTTTTTTAATAATAGGACGATGAAAAAAGGTTTTTACATTGCTATTTCGTTAGTTTTTATGGGTTTTACTGCTTGTAAGCAAGAGCCGTCTTTTAAAGTGGAAGGTGAAATCTCGGGAGCTGCAGGCAAGCAGTTGCATTTGGAACAAATGGGGCTTGAAGGTATCACTTCATTAGATTCTGTGAAAATAAAAGAGGATGGTCGTTTCTGTTTTGAGGCTCTACGACCGGAATCGCCAGAGTTTTATAGGCTTCGTGTAGACCGGAAATTTATAAATTTCTCTGTCGATTCTACGGAAAATCTTGTTATACATGCCGATTACGACCGTTTTTCTACCGATTATCAGATAGAAGGCTCTGATAATTCGCTGAAAATCAAAGAACTTGTTTTATTGCAGGCCGATTTGCAACAGAATGTGGCTCGGTTTGCTACTTCCGGTATGCCGATAGGAATTGTGCAAGATAGTGTGGCATCTTGTGTAGATGCTTATAAAAAAAAGGTCAGTACTCAGTATATTTTTGCTGAGCCATACAAATCGTATGCTTATTTTGCATTGTTTCAAGAACTGAACGGATACATGATTTTCGATCCGTTAAGCAATAAAGACGATATAAAATGCTTTGCAGCGGTTGCTACCAGTTTGAATCGGCTTTACCCTCATGCCGACCGTTCGCGGAATTTGTACAATATGGTAATTAAAGGAATGAAAAATACCCGCGAAGTGAAAGTAGAGCCTTTGGAAATACCCGAAGATAAGATACACGAAGTGTCGATTATTGATATCCCGCTGAATGACTTGAAAGGAGTTACACATCATCTGACCGATTTGAAAGGTAAAGTAGTTTTGATAGATTTTACAGTTTATGGTGATGCTGCTTCGGGGGCACGTAATTTATTGTTGCGAGAATTGTATGACAAATATGCTTCTCAAGGATTGGAAATTTACCAGATATCGTTGGATGCCGATGAACATTTCTGGAAAACCGCTTCCGACAATTTGCCGTGGATTTGTGTACGCGATCCGCAAGGAGTTTATTCAAGTTATGTGAAAATTTATGGTGTGGAACATTTGCCAACAAGTTTCCTTGTGAATCGGGATAATGAACTTTCTCTTCGTGTCGGTGAAAAAACCGATTTGGAAGCTGAAATTAAGAAATTATTATAACATGTTGAAAAGTATATGAAATAGCAGTCGAAAGATTTGACATATATCAAGTAATATATTATCTTTGCCGAGAACATTTCACAAGAAGGGTTCCAATACATGTGTATTGGGATTCTTTTTTGTTTTATAAGCGATAACAGAAGTAATAACAAATAAAAAGGAGGAACAAAGTATGGCTTATATGTCAGAAGAAGGATACCAGAAGTTGGTAGCCGAATTAAAGCATTTGGAGGCTGTAGAGCGTCCGAAGATTATTGCAGCTATTGCCGAAGCACGTGACAAAGGCGATTTGTCGGAAAATGCGGAATATGATGCGGCAAAAGAAGCGCAAGCTATGTTGGAAATGAAAATCAATCAGTTGAAAGCTACTATCGGCGATGCCAAAATCATCGATACTTCCAAGTTGAAAACCGATACAGTGCAGATATTGAGTCGTGTGGAACTGAAAAATGCAAAAACGGGCATGAAGATGGCTTATACCATTGTGCCGGAAACAGAAGCGAATCTGAAAGAAGGGAAAATTTCGGTAAATACGCCGATTGCCCAAGGTTTGTTAGGGCGGAAAGTCGGTGAAGTTGCAGATATTGCTATTCCACAGGGTAAGATTAGTTTGGAAATTATGGGTATTTCATTTTAAACAATAAGGCAGGTTCTCTTATGTGAACTTGCCTTTTTTAATTTATAAAAAATATGGCAACGTTATTCAGTAAAATTATTGCAGGCGAAATCCCCAGTTATAAGGTAGCTGAGGATGAACATTTTTATGCTTTTTTGGACATAAACCCTTTGGCAAAAGGGCATACATTGGTTGTTCCTAAACGTGAGGTCGATTATATTTTCGATTTAACCGATGAAGAATTGGCTGCGATGCATGTTTTTGCCAAGCATGTAGCTTTGGCTATTCAGAAAGCTTTCCCTTGTCGTAAAGTGGGTGAGGCAGTGATCGGATTGGAAGTTCCACATGCACATATCCACTTGATTCCCATGCAGAAAGAATCGGATATGTTGTTCTCAAATCCGAAACTGAAGCTTTCCGATGATGCGTTTAAAGCTGTTGCAGAAGCAATTCATACAGCATGGCTTGAAAATGCTTGATTTTTCTCCTTTATTTTTAGATAATTGACACAAAAAAACGGCTCGAACTTTTTAGCTCGAGCCGTTTTTAATTTTAGATGAGAGTTATTGTTTTAGAAATTATAACCTACTCGGATTGAAGTGGTAGAGAATTTAGCTTTATCAAATACTTCATTGAAATCAGAGCCGTATCCTATGCCAACATTAAAGTGGTTATAGTCAAGGTTTGCTCCAATGTGCCATCCGGCTTGGAAACGCTTCCATTTTCCATCTTTTCCCATATCGTCCTTATCGAATAAGTTTGAATCATAGATATATCCTTCTTCTTCGAGAGTTTCTCTGAGTTCATCTTCTATTGAAGCTGTTTCTTGTGTCCCCCAATCGAATTCAACATCAACTTTCTCTTTTCCAACGACATTAATTCTAAAGTCAAGACCAAAATAAGGGGAAAGAGATAATTTATCGTTTATTTGCCATTTATAAACTAGATTTACAGGAATGTTGATAGAAAATAAATTAACCCTATATTTTTGGAAAAAAGTGCTTCCATCGTCAAGAAGTTCAAATTCATCACTTTCATCCTTATAGGTTCTGAATTGTAATCCTGCACCAGCTTCAACAAAGAGAGGTATTTTATTAGTAATACTAATGCCTTTCATGTAGCCAAAGGTTAGTCCTTTAAAATCAAAATCGTCGGCATTTTTAACATCAATCTTAAGTTTAGTTGGGTTATATTCTACGTAGAATCGTTCCCAGCCATTGGTGTTTACAGATGAAATACTTCTTACAGAGGATGAAGACCCTGAATTTACAAATTGTGCAGAGGCTGAACATGCAATAACCATTGCCCCCATTACTAAATAAGTTCTTAAATTTTTCATAACTATAAATATTATAAAATTAATAATTAAAGTTCATTCTCCAAATATTAGCTGTGCCATCGGCGCTTCCGCGCTGCGAAATAAAGTAAATGTATTTTCCGTTTTTACTCCATACCGGACTTAAATCATCGGCTGCATGGTAAGTAAGTTGCACTAAGTTGGTCCCGTCTATTTTTGCAGCGAAGATATCTGTATTAAGATATACAAGATTCCCATTAGTGAGGCGACTTTCCCCAACAAAAACAATCCATCGCCCATCGGGAGAGATGGTGGGAGTTGTGAAACTGCGGTTCGGGTCGGAAATAATACACTCTTCGCTTCCTGTGGTGTTGTTGATTCTCCAAATTTCACATCTTCCAGATGCATTTATGCGAGCGCAAAGAAAAGCTGTCCCGTCTGCCAAAGGGCATGGATTCATACCATTCGAATGTGTTGATAGGAAATTCTTTTCTATGTCGTAACTCCATATACTGGTGCTTTTGGCTTCCATGCGGCTGAAAAAAATATGTTTCATATTGGCAGAGTAAATCGGGCTGTAGTCTTGATTCCCACTGGTAACCTGTCGGCATACATATCCTTCTGTAGCACTGGTTTGAAAGATTTGGTTTTCTTTTCCGCGCGTTTCAGAAAAACAAATGTACTTGCCATCGGGTGAATAAGAAAAGTCCAATACAGCAGAACGGTTGGTGCGCTGCACGGAACTACCTTGTTTATCGACTTCTTTTATGAAAATATTGGTCGTATTGTTTCTTGCAGAAAGATAGGCAATGTGAAACCCATCTACCGATGTATCCAAGATACGGTTGGAAAGCCAATCGATACGTCCGGAAGAACGTTTTACGATGGGCATGCATACGTAATCGCTTGCTGTAGTGATTTGTACAAATTGATTGCCCGATTCTTCCGGAACGGATACAACGGAATAATCTACTTTTTGCGCTTGTGCGAAGAGGGTAAATAGTGAAAATACGCCAAATATTATTTTCTTCATTGTTTGTTGGTTTTTTTCTGTTTCAAAATTAGTTAATAAAGTAAAATGAATAAGAATGACATGTTTCCAAAAAGTTGACAATTTTATCTCTTATTGGTAGAAAAATCGGTTGTTTTTTGTTTTATATATGAAATTTCTGTTGCTATTTCTTCCGAAAATATGTAAAAAAAGTCGTAATGAAGAATACAGGAAATTCGCCATAGAAGTTGCGTGTCGATGGTTTGTTTATTAAAAATTTTATAGACATTCGACCGTGTACAGCAAAGCTGTGTGGCAAACCATGTGACACTTCGTCCTTGTTGGTGCAAGATTTGTTCTATAAGCGACCCGATATGAATCATAGCGAATGAAATGTTAAAGTTGATATGGCTTGTTTATTTCTTTTTATTCTAATGGCGAATGTATAAAAAAATGCCGTCTGAAGAAAATTTCAGACGGCATTTTATAAAAATCTCTTGTCGTTTATTTATATTCTTGCCAGCTTTTTGTTTGGATGTCTTCAAGTTTCATCCGGCAAAATGCTTCGATAAAGGCTTTAGCCAACCGTGCATTAGTTATTAAAGGAATATTGTGGTCGATAGCTCCTCTACGTATGCGATAACCATTTGTCAACTCTCGTTTGCTATAATTCTTAGGAATGTTAATGATTAAGTCGAATTTATGTTCGGCAATCATTTTCATTACGTTGTTTTCGGCGTGTTCTCTTTCATCCGGCCAGAAAACAGGTGTAGTAGGAATCCCGTGGGAATTCAAGAATGTTGCAGTTCCGGCTGTCGCATAAATATGGTAATGGTTTTTGGTTAACATTTGACTGACATCCAATAAGTCGACTTTCGATTTGGTTGCTCCCGAAGAAAGTAAAATAGATTGTTTGGGTATTTTGTAGCCGGTTGCAAGCAATGCGTTTAGTAAAGCTTCGTGGAAATCATCGCCTAAACAGCCGACTTCTCCCGTCGATGACATGTCAACTCCTAATACAGGGTCTGCATTTTGTAAACGTGCGAAAGAGAATTGTGACGCTTTTACCCCAATCCAGTCTATATCGAAAGCCGATTTGTCAGGGCGGGTATAGGGCGCATCAAGCATGATTCGTGTAGCTGTCTCTATGAAATTCCGTTTCAAGACTTTCGATACGAATGGGAAGCTACGTGATGCACGTAAATTACATTCTATAACTTTTACTTCATTTTTACGGGCTAAGAACTGAATATTGAACGGGCCTGATATGTTTAACTCTTGTGCAATGCGTCGGCTTATCTTTTTTATTTCTCTTGCAGTGGAAAAATATATTTTCTGGGCTGGAAATACAAGTGTAGCATCGCCGGAGTGTACACCGGCATATTCAATATGTTCAGATATTGCATATTCTACAATTTCACCGTTTTGTGCTACTGCATCGAACTCGATTTCTTTGGTTTCTTGCATAAATTGCGATACAACCACGGGATATTCTTTCGATACCTCGCTTGCCATTTGCAAGAAGCGGGTTAGCTCATCTTCATCGTGGCATACATTCATGGCGGCTCCGCTCAAGACATACGAAGGACGTACCAATACCGGATAACCTACTTTGTCTACGAATGCTTTTACATCATCGAGGCTGGTCAGTTCCTGCCATGCCGGTTGGTCGATTCCCAGTTGGTCGAGCATTGCGGAAAACTTATTACGGTTTTCTGCACGGTCGATGGAGATCGGAGATGTTCCCAATATTGGTACAGACTGCCTGTAAAGTTTCATGGCTAAGTTATTCGGTATTTGTCCGCCTACAGATACGATGATTCCGCGTGGTTGCTCTAAATCGATGATGTCAAGCACGCGCTCGAAAGAAAGTTCGTCAAAGTACAAACGGTCGCACATGTCATAATCGGTAGAAACTGTTTCCGGGTTATAATTGATCATGATGGCTTTATATCCTAATTTGCGTGCCGTCTGGATGGCGTTGACAGAGCACCAGTCAAATTCTACAGACGAACCAATTCTGTATGCTCCCGAACCGAGAACAACAACCGATTTTTCGTTCTTATAGTAGTTTACGTCATAGCCTTCTGTCCCGTATGTCATATATAAATAGTTGGTAAGTTCTGGGTGTTCAGAGGCAACTGTATTGATGCGTTTTACAGCAGGCAATATACCTAATTTTTTGCGATAAGCGCGAACTGTCAGATTTTCTTTCTCCATATTCCCACTTTGCGGTTTTAAAACGAAACGGGCAATTTGGAAATCGGAGAAACCTAATTCTTTTGCTTTCCGTAAAACATCGGCAGGCAATTCTTCTATTGAATTGTAATTTAATAAAATAGATTTGTAATCTACAATGTTTTTCAGCTTTTCAATGAACCAAGGGTCAATCTTCGTCAGTTCATATATGCGTTGAATTGTATATCCTTCTTCTAAGGCTTGAGCAATGGCAAAGATGCGCAAATCGGTAGGATGAGATAGTTCCTCATCTAAGTTCTTAAAACGTGTATGGTCGTTTCCTACAAAGCCATGCATGCCTTGCCCTATCATTCGTAATCCTTTTTGAATAATTTCTTCAAAAGAACGTCCGATAGACATAATTTCTCCTACTGACTTCATGCTGGAACCAATACGGCGTGAAACTCCAACAAACTTAGTCAAATCCCAACGTGGAATTTTGCATATCAGGTAGTCTAATGTCGGAGCAACATAAGCCGAATTAGGTGTTCCCATTTCACCAATTTCGTCTAATGTATATCCTAATGCGATTTTTGCAGCAACAAAAGCAAGTGGATATCCTGTAGCCTTTGATGCTAAAGCAGAAGAACGGCTCAATCGGGCATTTACTTCAATAATGCGGTAATCGTTAGTCTCTGCATGGAATGCATATTGAATGTTACATTCGCCAACGATGTTGAGGTGGCGAATACATTGTTTAGATAACTCTTGCAGCATTGCAACTTGGGTTTCTGTGAGAGAACATGTTGGGGCTACAACAATCGATTCTCCTGTATGGATGCCTAAGGGATCGAAATTTTCCATGCTGGCAACCGTGAAACAATGGTCATTTGCATCGCGAATTACTTCAAATTCTATCTCTTTCCATCCTTTTAGCGATTCTTCGACTAAGATTTGGGGAGAGAAAGTGAAAGCACTTTCTGCTAATTCTATGAATGTTTTCTCATCAGGGCAGATGCCACTGCCCAATCCTCCTAAAGCATAAGCCGAACGAATCATTACCGGATAACCAATCCGACGAGCTGCCTCCAAAGCATCTTTCATGTTTTCTACGGCTTGGCTTACCGGAGTCTTTAGTTGAACTTCCGATAGTTTTTTGACAAACAAGTCGCGATCTTCAGTATTCATGATCGCTT
This sequence comes from Candidatus Phocaeicola gallistercoris, assembly GCA_019116145.1. Lineage (GTDB taxonomy): Bacteria > Bacteroidota > Bacteroidia > Bacteroidales > Bacteroidaceae > Phocaeicola > Phocaeicola gallistercoris. The sequence continues at coordinate 1,919 of DXCG01000122.1, read as the reverse complement.
CTACAGAGGTCCCCAATACGTGAACGCCGTATTCCTTTAAAATGCCTTTCTGGTAAAGTTCTGTCCCGCAGTTTAGGGCTGTTTGACCTCCAAAGGCAAGTAAAATTCCGTCAGGGCGTTCTTTTTTGATGATTTCGGTTACGAAATGAGGTGTGACTGGTAGAAAATATACTTGATCGGCAATTCCTTCCGAAGTTTGTATGGTAGCAATATTGGGATTTATTAATACAGAGCGAATATTTTCTTCTCGCAGAGCTTTTAATGCTTGCGAACCTGAATAATCAAATTCACCCGCTTGACCAATTTTTAGTGCTCCCGATCCGAGTACTAATACTTTTTTCAATTCTTTTTTCATGGTGTAGATATATTAATATTAGAATGTTTCCTGTTTGTTCTTCTGATAATTGTTTTTCGATGATTAACCGATTCCTGCAAAGAAACGATTTATTTTGAAGAAAACAAAGGAATTAGCTATCTTTGCGCTAAATAATTTGGTAAAAGATATAGAAAGATGAAAAAAGAAAGAATCATATTGACCGGAGATCGTCCAACGGGGAAATTGCATATAGGGCATTATGTGGGGTCTTTGCGCCGAAGAGTGGAACTTCAGAATTCTGGCGCATATGATAAAGTTTTTATATTTGAGGCAGATGCACAAGCATTGACCGATAATATAGACAATCCGGAAAAGGTTAGGCAGAATGTGATAGAAGTTGCATTAGACTATTTGGCAGTGGGGCTCGACCCTGCGAAATCGACAATTTTTATCCAGTCGCAAATCCCGGAATTGTGTGAGTTGAGTTTCTATTTTATGGATTTAGTTTCTGTTTCAAGGTTGCAACGTAATCCGACTGTGAAATCTGAAATACAGATGCGTAATTTTGAAACGAGTATTCCGGTAGGTTTCTTTACATATCCTATCAGCCAGGCTGCCGATATTACTGCTTTTAAAGCTACTACAGTGCCTGCAGGAGAAGACCAAGAGCCTATGATAGAGCAGGCAAGAGAAATTGTGCGCAGATTTAATTACATATACGGAGAGACATTGGTTGAACCGGAAATTTTGTTGCCCGATAATGCTGCATGTTTACGTTTGCCCGGAACTGATGGGAAAGCGAAGATGAGTAAATCGTTGGGAAATTGTATTTATTTGTCCGATTCTGCCGATGAAGTTGCCAAAAAGGTGAAAGGAATGTATACCGATCCTACTCATATTAAGGTGAGCGACCCGGGGAAATTGGAAGGTAACTGTGTGTTTATTTATTTAGATGCATTTTGCCGTCCGGCGCATTTTGAACGTTATTGGCCTGAGTATGCCAATTTAGATGAGTTGAAAGCTCATTATACCCGGGGCGGATTGGGTGATGTGAAAGTGAAAAAATTCTTGACTGCAATTATGCAAGAAGAATTGGAACCGATCCGATTGCGGAGAAAAGAATATGAAAAAGATATTCCGGCTGTTTACGAGATGTTGAGAAAAGGCAGTGAGGCTGCTCGTGAAGTTGCAGCAAAAACGATGGATGAGGTTCGTAAGGCAATGAAAATAAATTATTTCGATGATATTTCATTGATTAATGAGCAGGCACAACGTTTTGCAGCAGAATGCGAAAGGTGAAAAATTGTTGGTAAAAAGAATAAGAAATGTATGGATGAGACAAATCGTTTCATCCATATTTTTTGTGATGTTGTTTTTGATTTTTGATGAAACAATGGCAAGATGGAAGAGAAATGTGAAGGTATATATTTTCATTTGTCGGGAGAAATTGAAAATTTTCCAGCAGATTTTACTAGATTCATCAAGGCTTTTTGAAAATCATTTTAAAAAAATCAGATTGAATATTTGTTATTTCAAAATAAAGGTATACCTTTGCAACCGCAATTAAGGACAAGATTTTGGGCGTTTAGCTCAGCTGGTTCAG
>DXCG01000121.1 GCA_019116145.1 Candidatus Phocaeicola gallistercoris | reverse complement strand
AAATAATCACAATACTAAGCAATGAAAACAAACGTGCATCGTCCATATTGCGAATATATGTCCTAAAACGTGTCCACCATTCACGTGGGCGGCTTTGTATTCGTTTGTATTTCAAGAAGAATAAAGAAACCAATATTAATAATGTATAGGGTACGTAACCTGAGATTACTGTCACAAAATTGTAATAAAGCGGATTGACGTGCGACTCATACGACATCTTCCCCAAAAGGCGCAATACATTTTCTTCTAAAACCAACTGCAAGAAACGATCGCCGCCTTGCTGATAAGCCGCTACATACCAACACATAGGAAACACACACGAGAGTAGGACTATACCAAAGAATGAAAAGAATATCCGCCAAAAATTCATTCCCCGAATCCATAAAAACACAGCCACTACCAAACAAGGTAGAAGCATACCCACTGGTCCTTTCGTCAAGAAAGCACCGCTCAAACATAAGATTCCTAACCAAGGTATTCCCTTCAACCGTTTTTCTCCCCATTCATATAACAAATAAAGAGCCAATACCATCAACGCCGAAAGTAACATATCGACCCGGCAATTTGTTCCTGCACGATGTACTTCAAAATTGGTTAAGGTAATTAGTCCCATCAAGAAAGCAACTTCTGCCCCTCTTCGTCGAGCATAAAACCCATATCCTGCCAATACCATGACCGCCAATGCCAATGCTGAAGGCATACGCGAAGTATATTCGGTTACAGCTCCCGTGACAAAAGAAATGGCAGCAATCATCCAATGAAACAAAGGTGGCTTAAAAGCCAACTCCACACCATTGTTTACCGGAAGAATCCAATTTTTTTCTTGCAACATGGAAAGTGCAACTACAGCCTCGCGCGGTTCCCCGCGTGTATTGAAAAATGCTTCGCCTATAAACAGGAAAAGCGAAATAATGCATAGTATAGCCAATACCCATGCATAAGAATCTTGTTTGCGTATCATGCTTTTCTATCCTTTTTATCTATCAAAATTATCACCACCATTTCCAGCTTCCGGTCAGCCATTCCTGCTTAGTACGTTTCCATCGGTTATGGCTCCAAAGCCAATAAGCCGGTGCTTCACGAATCTGACGTTCTAAGTTTGCTATATACATATCTGTCAACCGATACTGGGGAAGTTCTTTCGGATGTAAAGTCAACGGTTTCACCTCTACATGATAATAACCACGTTTTACCCGTTTGATATCTGCATAATAAACAGCGGCGTCCAGTTTCTGTCCCATGCGTTCTGCGCCTAAGAAAAACGCTGTTTCATGATTCAGGAAAGTTGTCCAATGTTCCATTGCCTGCCAACTGGGAGCCTGATCTGCAATAAACCCAATCATTACTTTTTTATCGCCTTGCCCTAACTTAAGGATATGGCGCAAAGCCTCTTTCATTGGTATATTATCGCCGCCAAATTGCCCACGAAGTTTCAAGAACAAGCGGTCGAATGCTTTATTATAAAGCGGATGGTAGATCTGTCCGCAATGAATTTCAGGCAACCAATATTGCAAAGAAGCAACATACTCCCAATTACAATAATGCCCCAAATAAAGGAAACAATATTTTTTATTCTCCCGCTCCAAATCGCTTCGCACCTGTTCTAATCCTCCAAACGTTATTCTCCTCATTATCTGTTTTTTAGAAATGGAAAACAATTTTATGGTCTCTACCACATAATCGCAAAAGAAATGATAAAAATCTTTCTCGATCTTTTTTATTTCTGCCTCGGTCTTTTCCGGAAAAGAACTTGACAAATTTTTGTACACAATAGGACGGCGATATTTTATACAATAAAATAAAGGGAAAAACAAGATGTCTGAAATGACATATAACACTCTCAATGGCAATAATGAGAGTAAATACCAACACGCAAAAACAAGATAATATATAAACTTCATTGACCCGTTTCGTTTCGAACTATTTGTGCAAAAATATAAAATATTGCGTAAAACAGCCATCTTATAATGAAGAAAACAAAAAATCGCATTATCTTTGTGTTTTAATCTTTTATTTCATAAAAAAGAACACCTTGCATGAAAGAATTTTTCCAAATGATGCGGCGATTTATTTCTCCCTATAAACGTTATGTATTGGGAGCTATCGTCCTTAATATTTTGTCCGCAATTTTCAACGTATTCTCGTTTTCACTCTTAATCCCTATTCTCAATATTTTATTTAAAACAGAAAATGCCGACAAAGTTTACCACTTCATGGAATGGGGAAGCGGAAGTACAAAAGATGTTCTTGTCAATAATTTCTATTACTACGTGTCGCGCCTCATCGAACAATTCGGTCCTGCCACTACATTATTATGGTTAGGCTTGTTCCTCGCAGGAATGACTTTACTGAAAACAGCATGCTATTTTGGTTCTTCGGCTATCATGATCCCGTTAAGGACAGGAGTTGTCCGCGATATCCGCGTCCTTGTTTATTCCAAAGTAATGTATCTCCCGCTAAGTTTTTTATCCGATGAACGGAAAGGAGATATTATAGCCCGCATGAGCGGTGATGTAGGGGAAATAGAAAACTCCATTACCAGTTCTTTGGACATGCTGTTGAAGAATCCTATTTTAATTATATCTTACTTTACGACTTTAATTGTCACCAGCTGGCAACTCACATTATTCACCATCATAGTATTACCGCTAATGGGATGGATTATGGGACGTGTTGCACGCACTTTAAAACGACAGTCACTCGATGCTCAAAACAAATGGAGTGAAACAATGTCGCAACTGGAAGAGACATTGGGCGGAATGCGAATCATCAAAGCATTCATTGCAGAAGACAAAATGATTCAACGCTTTGTAAAGTGCAGTAACGAATTCCGTAACGCTACCAATAAAGTGGCAATGCGACAGAGTTTGGCTCACCCGATGAGCGAATTTTTAGGAACCGTGCTGATTGTCCTTGTTCTTTGGTTTGGCGGATCACTTATCTTACATGAAAACTCTACCATCGATGCCTCTACGTTTATTTTCTATATGGTTATCCTCTACAGTGTAATCAACCCTTTGAAAGATTTCTCCAAAGCAAGTTATAATATTCCTAAAGGTTTGGCTTCCATGGAACGTGTAGACAAGATTCTGAAAGCGCCCAATAATATCAAAGAGGCTCCAAATGCCAAACATATTACAGAGATGAACGACCGGCTGGATTTTCACAATGTATCGTTCAGCTACGGCACACACGAAGTTTTACACGACATCAACCTCTCTGTACGAAAGGGCGAAACAATTGCACTGGTAGGTCAAAGTGGTTCCGGAAAATCAACCTTGGTCGATCTTATTCCCCGCTTCCATGATGTGCAAAGCGGAACAGTAAGTGTCGATGGGACTGATATTAAAGAATTTGCCATCAAAGACCTTCGTGGATTGATAGGCAATGTAAACCAAGAAGCTATTCTATTCAACGATACTTTTTTCAACAATATCGCGTTCGGTGTAGACAATGCAACTATGGAACAAGTCATCCAAGCTGCCAAAATAGCCAATGCCCACGATTTTATCATGGAAAGTGAAAATGGCTACGACACAAACATAGGAGACAGAGGATGCCGCTTATCGGGCGGACAACGCCAACGTATTTCCATTGCCCGTGCCATCTTGAAGAATCCGGCAATTCTTATTCTGGATGAAGCAACCTCCGCACTCGACACAGAAAGCGAACGACTGGTACAAGAAGCTTTAGACCGCTTAATGAAAACTCGTACCACCATTGCCATTGCACATCGCCTGTCGACAATAAAAAATGCCGACTGCATTTATGTCCTTTATGAAGGACGTATCGTAGAAAGCGGAAAGCATGAAGAATTACTCAAAAAGAACGGCTATTATAAACGCTTGAACGATATGCAAGCATTGTAATAATTCTTTTCCTAAATAAATACAGATATGATTTCATTTATTATTTGCAGTATATCTCCCGAACGGGTTAATTGCCTAAGTAATAACATAAAACAAACAATAGGAAACACACCCTTTGAAGTAATAGCATTCGATAACAGAAACACAAAATATGGGATAACCAAAGTATATAATTTATGTGCAGAAAAAGCTAAATTCCCAAACTTGTGTTTTCTACATGAAGACATCACTTTCCATTCAAGGAATTGGGGGGAAACAATCATCGAACAGTTAAAACAACCTCAATGTGGCTGTATCGGATTTGCCGGATGTATTGTGAAATCGAAATCATTGTCTTCTGTACATTCTTTAAAAGATTTTGGCATTTACAATTATATTCAAAGCGGATATAAAAATGGAGATAGATTGTTTCTTAACAACTTAACAACCAACATTGATTACGAACCATGCATCACTTTAGATGGGATGTGTATGTTTGTAAGAAACGATGTTTGGAAGCAACATCGTTTTGACGAAAAGACCTTAACCGGCTTTCATGGATACGACCTTGACTTCTCTTTGCAAATTGCAGAACATCTTCAAAATTACATCTGTAATACTGTTATATTAGAACATTCTTCGCATGGATCTTATTCTGCAGAATGGGTTAAAGCAACAATTGCACTACACACAAATAAAGCATGGAATGATAAACTGCCTCTTTATACTGCTAAATTCGATTTAAATGAAATGGGCAGAAATGAAGATGAATCTTTTTATCTATTCTTGAAAAAAGTTTTAAGATCAAGTTATCCCTATAAAGATACATACCGTCTAATAAAAGAATATTGGAAAGAAAATCATTTCCAAAGCCACTCTATAACCCTTCTGCTTAAATTAATAAAAATCCGCATCCTACATATAAAAGATTAATTATGATTTCCTTTATCGTTTGCAGTGTATTGCCTTATAGACTTGAAGAATTAAAAACAAATATAAAGTCTACCATCGGGAGCAACTTCGACTATGAGATAATCGCTTTCGATAATAGAGAATATCATTACGGTATTGCAAAGATTTTCAATCAATGCGCAGAAAAAGCACAATTTGAAAACTTATGCTTTTTGCATGAAGACATTGCATTCCGCTCTCAAGACTGGGGATATATCATCGAAAAAAAATTGCAAGACCCCAACTGTGGCATTATCGGTTTCACAGGATCGCCTATCAAATTCAAATCGCTGTCTTCCACTCATCCGTCTGCCCGCTTAATGATTAATCATTATATCCAACGTCAACCGGGCAACAAACAACTATTCATGAATTCATTTACCGAAGAATTTGACTATCAACCTTGTATCACAATAGACGGAATGTGCATGTTTGTCCGGAAAAACGTATGGAGAACCCACCATTTCGATGAGAAACTCCTCCCTGGATTTCACGGATACGATCTGGATTTCTCCTTACAAGTTGCAGAACATTTCCAAAATTACATTTGCGGAGTTATAACAGTAGAACATTTTTCCTTAGGGAAATTCTCTACCGATTGGGTTAGTGCAACCATCCGGTTGCACAAAGAAAAATGGAAAAACAAATTGCCTTTATACACATCTTCGTTTACAAAAAAAGAAGTAGACAAACTGGAAGACGATGCATTCTACCGATTCATAAAAAAAGTATTGCGCACCAATTACCCATATAAAGAAGCATATAAACTCGTAAAACAATATTGGAATATGACAAGATTCCAAAAACATTCGTGGACTTTACTATTCAAATTAATAGAAACCCGATTCTTACTCCTTAAAAAATAATATCAAATATGAGAAAATACAGAAACATTTATATGTTAGCCCCTTACAATAGTACAACCGGAGGCATAGAGTTAGGACACCAACTGATAGACTATTTAAGAAATAAAAATGAAAATGCTTTTATTGTTTATATAGAATGCGATAAAATACATAAGAATGACCATATTGTAACTCCTGCCTATGCGCAATACAACATCCAGATAACCGATATAATAGAAGACCATAAAGATAATATATTGATACTTCCTGAAGTCTTTTTCGACTGGATACTAAAGTTTAAACATATACAAATAGGCTGTTGGTGGATGTCTGTAGACAACCGTTATATCAACTGTTCTCTTCACGATGTGATTAATTTTAAGAAAACAATAAGCGACAAATGGAACGCAATTCATGATTATCGATCACACAAAAAATATCATAATAAAAATTCCAACCGGCTTTTAAAGAAAGAAGAAACCAGAATTACGCATTTTTATCAATCTCATTACGCACAGTTTCACTTATATCAATTGGGATTCTCGAAGGTCTTACCGCTATCCGACTATATTAATATCGACTTCATCAAAGAAAATATGAATCTGGACTATAAAAACAAAAAAGATATCATTTTGTATAATCCACAAAAAGGTCTTCATTTTACTCAACAAATCATGGCGAAAATGCCCGATTGCAAATTCATCCCACTGAAAGGATTATCAAGAGTCCAGCTTAAACAATTGTTCTCAGAAGCCAAATTATATATCGATTTTGGTCATTTCCCCGGGAAAGACCGGCTACACAGAGAAGCCGCTATCAATAAGTGTTGCATCATTACTGGTAAAAACGGAGCATCTTTTTTCTATGAAGATGTACCAATAGAAAATAAATATAAATTTGAAACGAAGAAATCAGCATTGCCTGCAATCGAAAAACAAATCAGATATGTATTGGCCCATTACAATACATGCATCGACGATTTTGAATATCTAAGAAAAACCATCATGAAAGAACAAACTATTTTTTACTCTGAAATAGAAAATGCCTTTCTATAAAAAAGAAAAGACTACATTGCATCCCCCAATTTATCTATCGGCAAATACTTATTTTTCTTCAGATGCAATGTATATGGCAAAAGATGAATGAACCGATGCAAACGGGGAATAAAATGATTTAATACATTTTCACCTTTCCATGGGGTCAGATTTTGATATTCGAAAAACAATTGACGCAACGGATGCATGCAATGGTATTGCCATGGTTTTCGAGATGAATAATGAAGGATGGAAGGATGCAAAATAGTTTCAGTATATGAAGGTTTCCAATTGACATTTTTCCCTTTCGGAATACGATAGGCTCCCTCTTGCACATCCCACTTCATATCAAGTAAAAGTTTATGGTCGTACAATAAACCATTGAGCAAATCTTGGTCGTTATATATCACTCTATCGGGATATTGCTGATAATAGATACGACATTTTTCCTCGATATGATTCTCACGCCAATAGTCCAAATTCAATAATAATACGCCTCCATTGAAATAATTGAATGAAACATCGTAATGCAATCGCCTGCAATGGACAGGGTTTACAATAAAGCTATCGGGAACTGCAGCCAAAGCTTTTCCCGATATATCTGTATTCCACAACTCATCAATATTGTCCAACACTAAAATATCACAATCAAGATACAATACTTTCGATACCGATTCGGGCAAAAGAGAAGCTAATATACAACGATAAAAAACAACCATAGACAAACGCTTTCCTTCCCAACGGATAGAATAACCTTTCATTGCCTCTGCAGGTACTGTATAAAAAGCAATAAATGCACCTTTACGAGCAGCCAATTGCGACAAAATATCACATGCCGTTTGCGAAATACCATCAGAGACAACATGAAACATTACATCCGACGGTTCATTGTGCTCTAATATAGAAGCCATAGTTACCGCACAAAAACGTACAAACTTCTCGTCTATAGTAAAAGCTATGTGTTTCATGATTACTGCATTTTAAAATTACGAAAGAAATCGGCTATTGCGGAATCTTCATAAATGTATCCATCGGCACGTAACTGGTCTATAACCTGTGTGCCAATTACCCTGTCGTATTCTTCTTCCAACTTCCCTTCTTTGTACAAGCGATAGAAATAACGCCAATGACGCCCTCCATGACGACCTTTATGCTGTTCTAACTGTTTCCCGCCATTTATCATCTTTTCCATAAACTGTTGTTTTCCACGGATGTTATAATGATATACACGAATACCTGTATTCTCCGTAAATTGCGGAAACATTGTTACTTTATGATTCCCCATTGATATCTGCAGATATCCGGCAGCCCGGTGAATAACTTTTTTATTCTGACGCTCAAACAATGAATAAACAGACAAATTATAACGGTTTAAATCGGGGACATATTTCACAGCTTGGGTCCATTCACAAAAAGGCTTGTCTTCTTCCGGATACAGACTTCGCATTTCACAATTCAAAACATTTGCCTTTGTAACCGATAAAATATCTTTTAAATTTCCCGAAGGAGCATACCAAAACTCATCAGCATCAGCATTTATTATCCAGTCTGCACCATATTTTGTCTTGGCAATCCAAATCATACGATCTACCCATTGCTTCTGCTCATAATCTGTTGCCTTTTCTTCTATGACTTCTTTTATCCAACCTTTCTCCTTATATTTTCTAATAATATCCATCGTATGATCAGTCGAATTATTATCGGTCACAATAAAGCCATCGACCCCCATCGCCCGATGAAACTGCAAATTACTTTCAAGCATTGCATCTTCGTTTTTAACAAGCAGTGTCATTATCAAAAAAGGCGAAGGTGTTTTACAAAAAGATTTAGGGAAATCGCATAAAATACGACCAAGTTTTTTTAAAACATAAGCATCCATATCTCCTTAATTTACAGCAATTCTGACCCATTCACAAGGAACGATTGACTGGCTATCGGTATTTTGTGTCCATTGGGAAGGAGCAATGACAATTTTATCTTTACGCGGATTCAACCATGCCCCCCACCAACTAAACGTACTGTTGCATATAATGTGATGACGACATTTACTCATCAACATCATATCCTGCCAACTATCTTCCCCTTTATTCCAATCTACATATTCAGCATTGTCCAGCCGAATATGCTCTTTTACCCAAGCGATATCATCGGAAAACACATAAAACGATGGCTTCTCTATTCTGTTTTTTATTTCTGCTATAGCATTTTGATAATATGGCAACTGACATATGCTCCCGATTGCTTGCCAATGTTTTGATGATAAATAATCACCACGCCGTATATGAAGTGATACAGCACACTCATCGGTTGCTATTTTATCCATCATCTGAAGGCTTTGCCTGCTTACTTGTGTCAAATCGAAAGTAAATGTATTACGTATTTCTTCTTTTATATCAGCAAAATATTTCTCCGATTGATAAAATCCTTTAAAATAAATCAACGGCCATACATACTTTTTCGTATAAGGAAGCATAGAACCTTTTTGTTTCCGCTCAAGAATTGTCTTGAAAAAAAGAAATTCCAACACTTTTTTCAATGATTGGTTTATCCGAAATTCCACTTCAGGGAGAGCAAAAACACGATGCATTTCATATCCATAATGCACATTATAATGAACCATATCTGAAATATCAATACGGGTACTTGGGAAACGCTTCTTCATCTGCAGATAGAAAGCATATATAAACATTTGATTTCCTAAACCTCCGGTAACCTTTATCAGCCTCATCTTTTATTCCTCTTATAAAAACAATCCTTATTTCATGATTCCTAATTTTTCACCAATTCCATCGCGATAAGATTTCCAAAATTTCGTTATATCTTTCAAATTGTACACATCTGTAAACCAACAAGTTAATACAACCATCAACATATACCCCAATACATTGTTAAATCCCCGCAGATATTTCACAAACCAATTCTTCCCATAATGATGGTTCAGATACGCAGAATTCCGCACCTGATAAAAACGTTTCCACTTCTTTTTCCTATTACGTTCTGCCCAATTATCATTTGAAAAGAATTTTTCTTTATCCATCAACGCATCAGGAATATACACAATTTTATAACCTGCCATTATCGTACGGATACAATAATCTGTATCATCACAGAAAATAAACAATTCTTTATTGGGAAGACCTATCTTATCAACTACCGAACGGCGAATAAAAAGTCCCTCAAATGCTGTTCCACAAATTTCAACGGGATAAGATATTTCCATTTTCGATAGTTTCCTTTTATACAAAGAAGTAAACGGATTCGTCAAATTTAATGCCTGAAAATCATTGGTGAAAATCTTTCCTTCTTGCAAACGTCGTGGAGCCAATATGCCAACATTTCCGTTCGCAACATGCAATAATAAATGTTCCATACAATCAGACCGAGGAAAAACATCATCATCCATACACCATATCCAATCGGCTTCCATCAGACAGGCTTGGCGAATGCCGGAATAAAAACCACCAGAACCTCCTACATTTTCTTGATTAATAACAACCAATCCTTCTTCATTACTCAACCATGCAGTAGTACCATCTGTACTTCCATTATTGACTACAATAATACATGAAACGGGACGATTCTGCTTTAAACAAGCAATGTTCCGTTTCAATAATTCCAACCGATTGTATGTAACAACAACTGCAATGATATTCATTCCTATTCTATTTGCATTTTCTTCAATGCTTCAATTTCTTTTTCTTCTTTTCCCGGCTGAACTCTTCGAAAAGCAACCATAAGTTCATAACATCTTTTTGCATCAAATCCTCGAACTTTTGCATATTCTTCGGCTATAATATGATGCATTGACGGAGTAGCAGGCAAACGTTCCAAATTTTTGCATCCGGCTTTCATTCCAATCTTCTTTATTGATAATCGATTTAAATCGACAATATCCAACCGAATCCCATCAGGAAATTTCCCAAATAATATATTAGCCCGTCCATAATCCTTATGAGCATAACCATGCTCATGCAGAATCGCCGTTACACGCCCTACTGCACGAAGGACATCTTCTTCACAATCGAACTTTCTTCGGAATAGATCCTCATAACGAAATGGACATTCAGAAGCTAATGTTATATAATAACTTCTATTAAAAAGCAATCCTTTTCGAATATTTAAATAACCTACAGGTTGTGGCGTTCCAACTCCTATTTGCAAAAAAAGCAAAGCATGATCATACGAACGTTTTGCCTTCGATGGACGAAAAACGCCATATACAAACTGGTTAATAATATTCGGACAACGAAACGATTTAATCACAAAATCACGCCCCGCGTAAGAAATACGCCGCAATTCATTACGTCCTTTATGAATAACAATCCCTTCATTATGCCGGAAACGATCCGGAATACTTTGAAGAAACGGTTTCAGTTCCTTAAAATCCGGATGAAGAACAAGTGTGCTATGATTCAATATTTTCATAATCTCCGCACAAAGTTATCAAATTTTATCGAACCCTTTCACTATTTTCAACCAATAATATTTAATCGGATTTTTACGCTTTAAATGTTTCCATGGTCGACTTCCATGTGGTCGATGCCATACTGGTAATGTTGTAAACACATAATTCTGAAAACCTAACGATAACGCCTTATGTGAAATAGTTACATCAAACCAATTCTTACTTGCATCTAACTGCTGAAAATTAAAAGCACGTAAAAATTCTGTCGTCAACAAAGAACAACAAAAGCTACAATGCTTCTTTTCCGAATAAACACTTCCTGCATGCTTCTTTGCATAAAGATATGGATAATTTATCTCTCCTTGTTCATTGACTGTTACAGCCGCAGCAATTGCACATTGTTCCAAATTCTGAGCTCCATCGAATAATTTCTGTATGGTATCTTTTTTGACAACAACATCCGATTCGATAATCAACAAACCAGCATCTGCTGCCACCGCTTCTTCCTGAGCCATCTGCAACACCAGCAAATAATTAGGCGACGGATGATTGGTTATATCGGCCAAATTAATTAACCGGAAATGCAACTTCTCTGACAATTCTTGTAATTTTTCCGTTGTCTCAACTGTACTAAAATCGTTATAAACCGTATATGTAAACGGGACACTAATTTCTGAACAAACAATCGCTTGAATCGTTTCTATTGTAAGTTCTATAGAATCTTTAACCGGTGTAAGTATATGTAACGCTTTCATATAATTCTGAATTAAAATAATTGTCGACTCAAAGCTAATGCTGAAGCAACCGTATCGTCCATATCCGCATATACATATTGTGCCAAACGTCCGCCAAAATAAATATGTTCCAATTTATCTGCTAGTTCCTTATACCTTTTATATAAAGCCATATTCTTATCATCGTTTACCGGATAATAGGGTTCTTTCCCCTGTAAAAAATTATCCGGATATTCGTATGTTATAACTGTTGCCGGCTGATTTCCAAACTCAAAATGCTTATGCTCAATGATTCGTGTATAAGGAACTTCATACTCTGTATAATTGACCACTGCATTTCCCTGAAAATCGGTGACATCCAGTACTTTATGTTCAAAGCGCAAGCTCCGATAATCCAAATGACCACAACAGAAATCAAAATATTCATCAATACATCCTGTAAAAATCACATTTTCTGCCAATGCATTCAATTCTTCTTTCTGCTGCAGATAATTTGTATTCAAACGAACTTCTGTCCCTTCCAACAAAGCATTAATCAACACATTATATCCTCCTATTGGAATTCCTTGATACAAATCATTGAAATAATTATTATCGAAGACAAAACGGAAAGGAACACGTTTAATGATAAAAGCCGGAAGTTCCGTTGCACGGCGTCCCCATTGTTTTTCCGTATATCCTTTTATCAACACATTATATATATCTTTTCCGCATAAGGTCAATGCTTGTTCTTCCAAATTCTGAGGTTGGACAATATGGGCATATTCCTTCCGTTGCTCCGCAATTTTTTCTTTTGCCTCTTGCGGTGTTTTCACTCCCCACAACTGATAAAACGTATTCATGTTGAAAGGCAAATTATACAACTTACCTCTATAACATGCTATCGGAGAATTTGTAAATCGATTGAATGCGGCAAACCTATTCACATAATCCCAAACTTCTTTATTATCAGTGTGGAAAATATGCGCCCCATAGTAATGCACATGAATACCTTCCTTATCTTCGCAGTAGATATTCCCTCCTGTATGCGCCCGTTTATCGACCACAAGGCAACGTTTTCCTTTACATTTTGCCTCGTGTGCCAACACAGAGCCAAACAGTCCGGCTCCGACAATCAGATAATCGTATGGTTTCATGTGTGTTTCTCTTTCAAATTCTATTTTACAAAGCTATACAAAGATTCCCATCATTCCAATTTTCTGCAGCAAAAATCGTTTACTTCGTTTTCCAAAGCCATTCCAGCGGATATACATCTGCCATGGCATCCCGATATTTGTAAAACTCCTTTGCCTCCTGTTTTCGCTCTTTTCTATTTGTTCCTTCCTCACTGACAGGAGCCAATGAAGCCAGACTATGGACTATCATTTCCCGGTTCTCCAACGTTTCGGCATGTTGTTGTCTTTTCTCAGCCAGTTTCGCCATATAAGATTTCAGTTTCTTGCCTACATCTTCCCGTTGGTGTATATACTCGATATACTGTTCTACGGCTTGCTGTCCCCCAGACAACTCCAAGACCATAGCCCGCAAACCATATAAATACAGACTGTCTTTCCCTATCGAACGCTGACGGTACCTGCTCTCTTCCTCTATCTCTTTCATGTGAGTACTTATTTGGCGCAAACGCGGATTGTCGACTTTACCCTCTTTCATTGCCTTATCGATTTTATCCATGTTTTCACCTCCTACCCAACCATGACGATAAACGTCTTCACGCTCGGACCGGTTCAACTGATTTCCGCTTGTACGAGAGTTGAGAACTGCCAAGTCGCGCTTTTCAACCGCCAAACTACGATACAAATTATTATTATCCCGATTGTTCCTTTTCCGGACATCTTTCAAGTAAATCCGTTCGTCTATCACATCCAATGCATGCCGGTACGCCTCTTCCGTTTCGTTTTCAAGCCCTGCGGCATCACACACCAACGCATATACCAATGCCGCGTCTATATAATACTGTCCATCACTGTTTGTAGGAAGTATCAGGTTCGGCTGGGCATAAAACCATGGGTCTTCTTCCTTCCTTTTTTTCATTTTTTCCACCAATCGGGTTATTCCTTTCAAGCTCTTCCCTGCCACATCTACCGCTTCATCGTACCGTCCTAAAGAAACATTCAATCGTGCAAGGGGTGAAGCAACTTCTACATTTTCGGGTGTAATATCTACAATCTCCCTCATTCTCATTGCCATGCTCTCTGCACTCTCTTTTACGATACCTTTTCTATAATTTCTATTCTGATCAATGGTACTGCCCAATGCTTTCACCATTCTATCGACAGAAAACGGAAAACCTGTATGCCGCGATGTAAGGAAAACACGTTTACCCATCCGCACGTCTACAGGCATCCCACGTATGGTAGCCGGTTCCCAAAGCGGCATGAAACTAAACAAACGTTGCCATTCTTTATATACTGCCGGATGCATTTTATCCCCTTTCAAACCACATGCTACACCATCCCTACGGACAACAAAACTTAACAAATCATTGCTGTATTGAGAACTTGTATCTTGCCACGCCTCCGCCGGATAAACAAAATGCTTCGCAACAAAACGTTGAAGACCACTCCTTCCACCGGGGAATATGGGAATTTCACCTATATTTTTTGTATACACATGAATATTCGGTACGCTGTCTCTGTTTAAGTCCTGACTGTGTAAAGGTACTGCCATCAGCAGCAACGTTGTACATATCAATAGAAACGATTTCATAAACTTAAGATTTAATATATCTTCTTGTGCAATATACAATTTTTATCCATCTCATAAACCTCTTTCCCTCTATCTTTTAAGAAAACTTTCAACACCTCCTTCCCAATTAACTATTGCTAACACTCGATTCTCGTAAAGAAAAAATGACTTTTCTCTAAACAAAATATTTTTTCTTACCTCATTTGCGGAACAGTTCACTCGGAAACTTTATACCTTTGCAGACTTCTTTGCACAAGAAGAAGGGATAAAGATGAAAGAAAACGATGAAAGTTATTGTAGACAGCAAAATTCCATACATCGAAGGCATTATAGAAAAGCTTGCCGATGAAGTGGTTTACATACAAGGAAGCGAAATAAAAGCGCAGGATGTAAAAGATGCAGACGCAATGTTTATCCGCACACGTACCCGGTGCGACCGGCAATTATTGGAAGGAAGCAAAGTAAAGCTGATTATCACTGCCACCATCGGATTCGATCATATCGACACGGCTTATTGCCGTGAAGCGGGCATTGTATGGGAAAATTGCCCGGGCTGCAACGCCGGAGCCGTAGAACAGTATGTCCATTCTTCACTGTCTTTGCTACGGCAAGAAAAAGGCATAAACCTCCGGAATGCTTGTTTAGGTATAGTAGGCGTAGGGCATGTAGGAAGCCGCATTGCGGCAATGGCACAGCGCATAGGGATGAGAGTCCTTTTAAACGACCCTCCACGCGCCGACCGGGGAGAAACAGGTTTCACCGATTTGCATACGTTGGTCGAGATGTGCCATATCATTACTTTTCATACGCCGCTCACCAATGAAGGGATATACCGGACATATCATCTTGCCGACAACAATTTTTTCCATTCGCTTAAATGCAAACCATATATTATCAACACTTCACGTGGAGGGGTTGTTTGCACACAAGCTCTCCTTGCCGCACTGGAACAGCACAACATTTCGGGAGCTATTATCGATACATGGGAACACGAACCCAACATCGACCGCGAGTTACTGCACAAAGCTTTCATCGGGACTCCGCACATTGCCGGTTATTCCATAGAAGGAAAGATAAATGCTACACGAATGGCACTTGAAACTTTTTGCAAGTTCTTCCGGATAACGCCGGATTTTGCCTTGGCATTTCCCGAAAATTGCCAGCATGTTTTTGAAAAAGACGATGACAAAAAACAGCTTTTGTCTTACAATCCTCTCGATGATTGTAAAACGCTACGTACACATCCTGAGTTGTTCGAACAAATAAGAAGTAATTATGCTTTCCGGCACGAATAGCTGTCTTCGCCCAACAAGACTTTCTCTATGACACAAGGATAATATGTATATTCCAAAGCATGTACACGCTGTGCCAACAATTCGGGCGTATCTTCCGGAAAAACCGGGCACTTTGCTTGGAAAATGATTTTGCCATTGTCGTATAGTTCATCGACATAATGAACCGTTATACCGCTCTCCTTTTCTTTTGCTGCAAGTACAGCCTCATGCACATGACCGCCATACATTCCTTTTCCGCCAAACTTAGGGAGTAATGACGGATGTATATTTACAATCTTTCCCGAATAATCATGCAGGACAGCCGAAGGTATATGCAACAAGAAACCTGCCAATACAATAAAATCGGCTGCATACCGGGATAGGACTTCAAGAACAGTTCCTTTCTCGAACACTTCTTTTGACAAGACTTCCACCGGAACATTCAGACTTTCAGCACGCTTTATCACACCTGCCGTAGGCTTTGATGCGATAACAACAACAACTTGAATCGCCGGATGCCCTGCAAAATATCGGATAATATGCTCGGCATTCGTTCCCTCCCCGGAAGCCAAAATCGCAATTTTTCTCATTATTTTCTTCTTTTTCATGCACAGTATATTAAAAAATGTGCAAAGAAAGCGCATTTATTTGCTCGAATATTTGCTTAGAACAAGAAATATTTATTCCTTTGCACCGAAATATAAACAATTTTATCCTATTTATAAACTTAAAAAATTAAAATTATGTCTGAAATTGCATCAAAAGTACAGAAAATTATCGTTGATAAATTGGGTGTAGAAGAATCTGAAGTTACTCCGGCAGCAAACTTTACAAACGATTTAGGTGCCGACTCTTTGGATACAGTAGAATTAATCATGGAATTTGAAAAAGAATTTGGTATCTCTATTCCAGACGATCAAGCTGAAAAAATACAGACTGTAGGTGATGCCATCTCTTACATCGAAGCTAATGTAAAATAATTTAATTCTACCATGGAATTAAAAAGAGTAGTAGTAACAGGTCTTGGTGCCCTTACACCGATTGGTAATACAGTTCCCGAATTTTGGGACAATCTTATTAAAGGTGTCAGCGGAGCAGGACCTATTACTCATTTCGATGCTTCGAAATTCAAATCCCAATTTGCTTGTGAAGTAAAGAACTTCAATGCGACCGACTTTATCGATCGTAAAGAAGCCCGCAAGATGGACCTTTACACACAATATGCCATCGTAGCAGCTAAAGAAGCAGTAAAAGATGCAGGCATTGATACGGAAACGGAAGATTTGAATAGAGTAGGTGTTATTTATGGTGTAGGCATTGGCGGACTTCATACATTTGAAGAAGAAGTCTTAAACTATGCTAATACCAAAGATACCATCGGTCCTCGTTTCAATCCTTTCTTTATCCCGAAAATGATTGCTGATATCGCTGCGGGACAAATCTCAATGATTTATGGCTTTCATGGTCCAAACTTCACAACGACTTCAGCATGCGCATCTTCATCGAATGCCATTGGCGAAGCTTTCAATTTAATTCGCTTAGGAAAGGCTAACATCATTCTGGCTGGCGGAGCGGAAGCTACAATTTATCCGGCAGGTGTAGGAGGATTTAATGCAATGAATGCATTGTCGACCCGTAACGATGATTTCGCTCATGCTTCACGCCCATTCAGTGCAAGCCGCGATGGTTTTGTAATGGGTGAAGGTTCGGGTTGTCTTATTTTGGAAGAATTGGAACACGCTAAAGCACGCGGAGCCAAAATTTATGCTGAAATAGCAGGAACAGGTGCATCTGCAGATGCTTACCATATCACAGCTTCTCATCCGGAAGGACTTGGAGCAAAATTGGTAATGCAAAATGCATTGGAAGATGCCAACATGACTACAGAAGATATCGACTATATCAATGTACATGGAACTTCGACTCCTGTAGGCGATATTTCAGAAGTGAAAGCTATTAAAGCCCTCTTTGGCGATCATGCTTATAAGCTGAACATCAGTTCTACAAAATCAATGACAGGGCATTTATTAGGTGCAGCCGGTGCTGTTGAAGCAATTGCTTGTACTTTGTCTGTAAAGAATGATATTGTACCTCCGACAATCAACCATGAAGAAGGTGATGACGATGAACAAATTGACTATAATCTGAATTTCACATTCAACAAGGCTCAGAAACGTACAGTAAATGCCGCTTTGAGCAATACATTTGGTTTCGGTGGTCACAATGCATGTGTAATCATCAAAAAATACACTGAATAAACTGTGCTTAATATTTTTATAGATAAGATAAGACTTCTGTTTCTCAAAGAAAGGAAGTCTTATCTTTGCTTTTATAAGCTCCTTGGATTCTATCCCAAGAACATAAAAATTTACCAACAAGCGTTATTGCACAAATCATCGTCTATCAAAGCTGGGAAAAGTATCCTGAACAACGAACGATTGGAATTTTTGGGCGATGCAATCTTAGACGCGATTGTTGCCGATATAGTATATCAAAGATTTAAAGGAAAAAGCGAAGGGTTCTTGACAAATACACGCTCAAAAATCGTCCAGCGTGAGACATTAAACCGCTTGGCAGTCCAAATAGGGTTGGACAAACTTATCAAGTACACAACCCGACAAGCATCGCACAACAGTTATATGTGCGGCAATGCGTTTGAAGCATTAATTGGCGCCATTTATTTAGACAAAGGATACGAAGTTTGTAAGACGTTCGTAGAAAAACGCATTATAAACCGTTATATAAATTTGGAAAGGGTTTCCCGCAAGGAAGTCAATTTTAAATCGAAATTGATAGAATGGGGACAAAAAAATAAATTTATTATAACATTCGACCTCACCGAGCAAAGCCTCGACGAAGAACAAAACCCAATATTTACCACACAAGTCATTGTCGAACAAATACCCGGAGGAAAGGGAAAAGGTTATTCGAAAAAAGAATCTCAGCAAGAAGCTGCTCACGAAACTTTAAATAAAATCGGGCACGACCCTCTTTTCATAGAAGCTATTTTTTCCGCAAAAAATGAACGTGAGGCAAAAGAAGACGCTTCTTCTTTTTACCAAGAAGATAATATCAATGACGTTTCCAGCACATCTGAAGAGATGGAAGACGCTATAATAGAACATTATGAAGATACTGAACGCATTATTGCGACAGCCGAAGAAGAAGCGTTCAACTCAGAAAAAGAATCAAACGAGTAATTCTGGCGAAAAAGCCTACAGGAATACAATAAAAGCCCAAAGGCTTTTATTATTTCCCCATCATGTTTTTCTTCAATTAATATGAGAAAAAAACGTTTTTCCTTGTTCCATTTCAACGAATCGTCCTCACCCGAAACAAATTCCCATGTGACGTCCTTGTACTATCAGATCGTGATTTTCGCTAACAAGGCGCACTTTCCCTGCAACCTCGGAAAGAGGAACAGAGGTTATGTCGAAACCTTTCAATGAAATCATACGCCCAAACTGTTTTTGAGCCACTAAATCAATGGCATGTCCTCCCATCCGAGTAGCCAGATTCCGGTCGAAAGCTGTAGGGTTTCCTCCACGCTGAATATATCCAAGTACCGTTTCCCGTGTTTCAAATCCGGTTTCATACTCTATTTCTTCGGCAATATATTGCGCAGCCTTTTTCCCGTTCAACGTGGGAATACCTTCAGCTACTACAACGATAGAATAAGGTTTTCCCCTCTTTAACCGACCGATTATCGCATCACCAATACGGTGAATATCGAAAGGTATCTCAGGCAACAGAATAATATCGCCTCCTCCAGCCATTCCGGAATATAGCGCAATCCATCCCGCCTTATGCCCCATTACCTCAATTACCATCACCCGCTGATGAGAACTTGCCGTAGAGTGCAACCGGTCGATGGCATCTGTTGCAATGCTGACAGCAGAATCGAAACCAAATGAAATATCCGTCCCCCAAACATCATTATCAATTGTTTTAGGAATAGAAATCACGTTTACACCCACATCTGCCAGTCTTGCCGCAGTTGTTTGCGTTCCGTTTCCTCCAATACATACAATACAATCGAAAGCATGTTTTCGAATGGTATTCAAAATTGCAGCCGATTTTTCTTCTGCCAAAGAAGTATTCGAATGCTTCTTAAACGGCTTCTCTCGCGAGGTCCCCAATATTGTTCCTCCCATACTCAATAATCCAGTCAACGAGCTCTCACCTAAAGGAACGATTTCATCATCCAACAAACCTCGAAAGCCATTATGAATGCCATATACTTCCATTTTATAATGATTCATTGCCGTTTTACAAACACCTCGAATTGTAGCATTTATTCCCGGACAATCACCTCCTGATGTTAAAATTCCAATTTTCATTTTCGATCTTCTCCCTACTAAATACAATGCTTTTACATACTTCCTTCACCATATTCATGGTAAAGTTATAAGAAAAAAATGTTGTTTTGTGATTTCTCCGCAGAAAAATAATTCTTTTCCCAAAGAAAACTCTACCTTTGTACGTATAGAATATAGCATATATAAATAAAAAATAAATGAATCTGACTAAATTAATCGAGAAATACTTTATTCCACGCCAAAAAGCGATTGAATTATATTCAACTCAGGCAGAAGTCATTCAAAACCATGTCTTTCGAAAACTTATTCAAAAAGCGGCGACAACAGAATGGGGTATGAAATATGATTATTTGCATTTACATAACTATACAGACTTTCAACGCGTCCCTATTCAAAACTACGAAAATATAAAATACGATGTCGACCGTATGCGACACGGAGAAAAGAACATCTTATGGCCGGGGAAAATCAAATGGTATGCCAAATCATCGGGAACGACCAACGATAAAAGTAAATTCATCCCTGTCAGCAAAGACGGGCTCTCACAAATTCATTATAAAGGAGGAACCGATGCTGTTGCCCTTTACCTGAAATCGAATCCGCAAAGTAAATTCTTCTCAGGAAAAGGATTGATTTTGGGAGGAAGCCACAGCCCCAATTACAATGTAAAGGACAGTCTGGTTGGCGATTTATCTGCTATCTTAATCCAGAATATCAATCCTTTGGCAAATCTTATTCGCGTACCAAGCAAAAAAATCGCATTACTCAGCGAATTTGAAGAGAAAGTAAAAAAAATAGCAGAAACCACTATTCATGAAAATATAACCAGTTTATCAGGAGTTCCTTCATGGATGCTGGTAGTCATCAAACAAATTCTTGATAAAACAGGAGCTAAATATCTAAATGAAATATGGCCGAACTTGGAAGTTTTCTTCCATGGAGGTGTCTGCTTTACCCCTTATCGGGAACAATATAAACAATTAATCAAAAGCAACAAGATGCATTACATGGAAACATATAATGCCAGTGAAGGGTTCTTCGGACTTCAAAACGACTTAAACGATCCTGCCATGTTGCTAATGATTGATTACGACATATTCTACGAATTCATTCCTTTAGAAGACATTGATAAGCCACAACCCACCATCGTTCCGTTAACAGGCGTTGAAACAGGAAAGAATTATGCCATTGTTATCAGCACATCCTGCGGATTGTGGAGATATATTTTGGGAGATACCGTTAAATTCACTCAAAAAAATCCCTATAAATTTATCATTACCGGGCGTATCAAACACTTTATAAATGCTTTCGGAGAAGAACTAATGATTGATAACGCAGAAAAAGGATTGGCTAAGGCATGTGAAGCGACAGGTGCTCAGGTTTTAGAATATTCAGCAGCCCCTGTTTTCATGGATTCTAATGCAAAATGCCGTCATCAGTGGTTGATTGAATTCAACACAATGCCCGATTCACTGGAAAAATTCCGCCATGTATTAGACAAATCTCTTCAAGAAGCCAACTCAGACTATGAGGCGAAACGACATAAAGACATTACACTACAAGAACTTGAAATCGTTGTAGCACGACCCAATCTATTTCACGACTGGTTGAAACAAAAAGGAAAACTGGGAGGACAACACAAAATACCACGACTCAGTAATAACAGAGATTACATAGAAGAAATGCTGAAACTCAACAAATAAATTTGAAAATGAAACCAATTCCTAAATATATAGCATTATTATTAGTTATTCTTGGGTTTTATGCATGTGCAAGTACATGGAATCCCGATGGCGGACCTTACGATGAAGATCCTCCAAAGTTTATACAAGCCAATCCAGCTCCCAATGCAACAAACAATAAAAAGAAAAAGATTTCCATTGAATTTGATGAATTCATAAAAATAGAAAACGCAGCAGAGAAAGTCATCATATCACCCCCACAAAAAGAGACACCGGAAGTAAAGACAAGCGGGAAACGTGTACTGGTGGAATTCTTTGATACCCTACAAGATAATACAACGTACACAATCGACTTCGGGGATGCAATTGTCGATAATAATGAAGGTAATCCTTTAGGACAATTTACATATGCATTTTCCACAGGAGAAACAATAGATACAATGGAAGTTTCCGGAACGATATTAAATGCAGAGAATTTAGAGCCCATAAAAGGCATCCAAGTTGGCCTACATAAAAATTTAAACGATTCTGCCTTTATAACCTTGCCTTTCGACCGGATTTCACGCACAGATAGTAGAGGACAATTCACTATCCGAGGCATTGCACCGGGGAAATATCGCATATATGCATTGATGGATGGTAATCAGAACTATTTATTCGATTCTAAAACAGAAACTGTTGCCTACAGCGACTCACTTATTATTCCAAGTATGAAAGCTGCCGTTCGACAAGATACGGTATGGAATGAGTTGGATACAACCCAAATAGATACAATCAAACAAATAAACTATACACGCTTTTTGCCAGACAATATTGTATTAAGAGCGTTTAAAGAAGAGAATTCTCTTCAATACTTAATGAAAAGCGAACGCCCCAATATACAACAATTTTCTCTTTATTTCAGCGCAAAAGCCGACACCCTTCCTACACTAAAAGGACTCAATTTCGATGAGAATCAATTAATAATAGAGCATAGTCAATACAATGATAGCATCTTATATTGGATAAAAGACACTACTCTTTGCGAACAAGACACTTTGTTACTCCAACTTGATTACTTGGCAACAGACACTTTAGGGCAATTAGTTCCGACAAGGGATACACTACAAATGGTCAACAAAATACCTAAAGAAAGAAGAAAAGTCTTAGCAGAAGAGGCCGAAAAGAAAAAAGAAAAAGAAAGAAAAAAGAAAGAAAAGAAAGGAGATACTCTTACTGTCGAAACAGAATTTCTCCCGATGACCGTGGAAGCTCCATCGTCACTTGATCTTAACCGCAACATTATTCTGACATTTGAAGAACCTATCGCTCATATCGACACATCGGCTATTCACATGACTACAAAGGTAGATTCCTTATGGGAAGATATTCCATTCATCTTCCAGGCTGACACAAACGCATACAGACGTTATGAGATTTTAGCCGATTGGAAACCGGGTATGGAATATCAGCTTACGATTGATTCCTTAGGTTTCAAAGGCATCTACGGACTTTCAACCAATAAAACAGAAAGTACACTGAAAGTCAAAACATTGGAAGATTACGGAACTTTGTATCTTAACATTATAGGAGCCGATTCAACTGCTATCGTACAATTACTAAACGGAAACGACCAAGTACTGCGTGAACAGCCTGTCAGTAAACAAAACACATGCGATTTTTACTTCTTACAACCAAATACGAAGTATTACCTCCGGTTGTTCATTGATAGAAATAAAAACGGGAAATGGGATACCGGAAATTATGAACAAAAAATCCCACCTGAAGAGGTTTTCTATTTCCCCAAAGTATGGGAAATGAAAGCAAATTTCGAGTTTGAAGAGACATGGGACATTCATGCAACTCCACTCGACAAACAAAAACTGGATGAAATAAAAAAACAAAAACCAGACGAAACGAAAAAAATACGAGACAGAAATAAAGAACGTGCACAAAAATTAGGAAGAATATGATCAAAAAACTCTTTTTATGCTTTTGCCTTTTCCTTGGAGGATTAACTACCATAAATGCGCAATGTGGAGCTGTAAACAATGCCATAAAACCGGGAGAGGAATTGAGTTATAAACTAAAATTCAATTGGAAATTCATCTGGCTAAATGTAGGATGGGCTAAAATGACCGTCAATGAAAGTACTTTTAAGAACCAATCTTGCCTAAGAACCGACTTAGAATCGTTTACAAGCAAACGTATTGACCGTTTCTTTAAAATGAGAGATACGCTTACCTGTATTACTTCCAAATTCCTCGAACCTCTTTACTTCCGTAAAGGTGCAGAAGAGGGGAAACGATATACTGTTGATGAAGTATGGTTCAGTTATAAAAATGGGAAATGCATTGTCGACCAGCAACGTTCCGTAAACAGACAAGAACCTGTTAAGCGTCATGATGAAATGCCTGTTTGCGTATACGATATGCTAAGCATTCTGCTTCAAGCTCGTTCATACGACCCGACAGACTATAAACCGGGATTAAAGATTTTATTTTCCATGGCAACAGGAAAAGCAGTAGAAAAACAAACTTTAATTTATCGGGGAAAAGAAAATTGTGAAACAGAAGACGGGAAAACTTATCGTTGTTTGGTTTTCTCATTGGTAGAATATGTGAACAACAAAGAAAAAGAAGTAATAACGTTCTTTGTTACCGACGATTTAAACCACTTACCGGTCCGCTTGGATATGTACCTGAATTTCGGGTCTGCCAAAGCATTTTTAAGTGAAGTCAAAGGAAACAAACACCCACTAACATCAATTATTTCAGAATAACAATTTGACAAAAAAATAATTCCCCATGAAATCTCACATTTTTTTCAAGACATTTTTAGCAATTTCTCTTGAAATGTTTTTCCTCTCCGGATGTACACACGACAACGCGGCAGAGCAACTTAACCGTTTTTATGAACCTGAAATCGGAGAAATATCCGGTGACACAATTACTGTATCGGATGGAACAACTTATTTCGCACAAAAAGACTATACCAATTTCATTCTTACCGGTCAAGTTCTTACCGAACCCGATGCAGAAGCGTCCCTTTTATTTCATTCAAACGGTAAAACAGGCTACGAAATCCTTTTCCGGAATGGTACTATCGATGGGACTCAAAAAAGCGGAAGTTTAGTTGCTGTACGCAATCTTTA
This sequence comes from Candidatus Phocaeicola gallistercoris, assembly GCA_019116145.1. Classification (GTDB taxonomy): domain Bacteria; phylum Bacteroidota; class Bacteroidia; order Bacteroidales; family Bacteroidaceae; genus Phocaeicola; species Phocaeicola gallistercoris. Next base: position 837 of record DXCG01000121.1, on the reverse strand, counting down.
TCGGTCCTTAGCAGAAGACGGCAAATGGTTCAATTTTGAAATCGCTGTCCGAGGGAAAAATATTTCAGTAGCCATCAATAATACAGAAGTTGTATGTTACACAGAACCAGAACATCCCTATCGGACTGAGACGTATGCCCAACGCTTACTTTCACATGGCGACATTGTATTACACGGCATAAAAGGAAAGGTTTCTTTCCGCAATCTACAAATTACACAACTGAACAAAGATGCACATAATGAGAACGACACGATGCCTGCCATTGAGGAAACCAACGACAATATTATTCGTCTTCAACAACAGAACTTCCCTGTCATCGATTATCATGTTCACTTAAAAGGAGGATTGACAAAAGAATTGGCACACAGCATGTCCATGAATTATGGAATCAATTATGGAATCGCACCCAATGCCGGTGAAGGAGGAGTAGGAAGAATGCTTGCCAATGATGAAGAAGTATACAACTACTTTAACGAAGTAAAAGATATGCCTTTTTTACGTGGTGTTCAAGGCGAAGGAAGAAAATGGACTTCTACTTTCTCGCAAAAGGCTTTAAACACCTTCGACTACCTGTTTACCGATGCCATGACAATTATAGACCATAAAGGACGGCTATCGCGTATCTACCGCCCGGAAGAAGTTCATTACGATAATATTACCAAAGAGCAATACATGGATCATCTTGTAGATCAAACAATAAAGATTTTAACAAACGAACCTGCAGATATTTATGCAAATCCAACATATATCCCAGATGACATGAATAACGATTACGATAAATACTGGACAGACGAACGTGTAAACAAAGTGTTAGATGTATTGGAAAAATATCATAT
>DXCG01000120.1 GCA_019116145.1 Candidatus Phocaeicola gallistercoris | reverse complement strand
GACAGTTGAGGTGAGAGAACAATTGCAAGTGGTAGAACGGAATACCCGGCGTATGTTACGCTTGGTTAATCAGATTCTGGATTTCCGTAAAATACAAAACAACAAGATGAAACTTTGCGTAGAGCAGGTAGATATTGTTCCTTTCACTTGTAAAATCATGGAAAACTTTGAATCTGCTGCTGAAGCAAACAACATCGACTTTATTTTTGAGAGTGAGCAGCCATCGTTGAAGCTGTGGGTTGATGCGGATAAAACAGAGAAGATTATTTTCAACTTGCTCTCGAACGCATTTAAATATACACCGTCGGGAAAAACGATTACCGTTTTCATCCACGAGAATGAAAGTTCGATTGCTGTAGGCGTACAAGACCAAGGCATTGGCATCCCTGAGAATATGAAAAAGTCGATATTTGTACGTTTTGAAACATTATTGGATAAAAACCTCTTCGCAAATAAGAACAGTTCAGGCATCGGGCTTTCTTTGGTGAAAGAACTGGCAGATATGCATCATGCGGCAATCCGTGTAGACAGTAAAGAAGGGGAAGGCAGTTGCTTTACCATTGAATTTCTGAAAGGCAAGGAACATTATGGAAAAGAAGTGGAATTTATTGTATCGGATGATGTGGAAAGCGAATCACAAGCAGCATTGCCTGAAACATTGCTAGACATGGAAGTGTCAGGCGATAAGAATACGATGTTGCTGGTAGAAGACAATGTGGAATTACGTACATTTTTGCGGAATATTTTCCATTCGCAGTTCCAGATTGTTGAAGCTTCCAATGGAATAGAGGGCACGGAAAAGGCGAAAAAATACATGCCGGATATTATTATCAGTGATATCATGATGCCGGAAAAGGACGGAATCTCTTTGACTCGTGAATTACGTAATGATGTAGCTACCAGCCACATACCAATTGTCCTGCTTACTGCAAAAACGGATATGGACAGTAAGTTGCAAAGTATGGAACTGGGAGTAGACAGCTATATTACAAAACCATTTAGTGCCGTCTATCTGAAAGCTCGTGTAGACAATTTATTGGCGCGGAGGCAGCGTTTGCGTCAATTCTATTGTGAGCATTTGATGGATATAAACAATACGATAACAGCTGAAGAGGCACAAGTGGAAGAGGAAGTAAAAACTACGATGTCAACTCAAGATAAAGCTTTCATAGACCGTCTGACCGAGTTTATGGAAAAGAATATTGATAATGGGGATTTAGTCGTAGACAATTTGGTGCAGGAAATGGCTGTTAGCCGTTCGGTATTCTTTAAGAAACTGAAATCGCTGACAGGACTGGCTCCGGTTGAGTTTATTAAGGAAATGCGTGTGAAACGTGCTGCCCAACTTATTGAGACAGGCGAATTCAATATGACACAAATCGCTTATATGGTAGGCATCAATGACCCACGTTACTTCAGCAAATGTTTCAAGCAACGCTTCGGCATGACGCCTACGGAATATAAAGAGAAAACCCGGAATAATTGAACGTTTATTTAAGTAATGAGGGTGAAAACCATTCAATTCTAGCATTGATGAATTCCTTTACGGTTTCCCTTAAATCCTTGTCTAGAAGTGCATAAACTTTCTCTTGAATAAACGTAGGAAGCGTGTATTGATGATAGGCTTCTGCAATGCCTCCTGTGATGCAAGCCAACGTATCGCTATCTCCTCCTAACGAAACAGCAAGCCTTATGGCATCTTCATAGTCTTTGCTTTCTAAAAATGCGATAAAGGCTTCGGGCACTGTGCCTTGACAGCTTTCATTGAAGCGGTAAGCCGGGCGAATTTCATCACACGTCCGGTTTAAGTCGTATCCGAAAGTTTTCTCTATGAAATCTTTGATATCCTTTTTCGTCTTTTTGTTTCGGGCTAAAAAGATACCGGCAGCAACAGCTTGTGCTCCTTTTATTCCTTCAGGATGATTATGGGTGACTATGGCGGTTTCTTTCGCTACTCTCATCGTTTCTTCCAAAGAATCGAAATACCAGCCGACAGGACTTACACGCATGGCAGAACCATTTCCCCAACTATTGTAGGGTTTTGGATTCTTTTCGTATAACCAGATAGAGAATCTTCCTCCATATCCTCCCATAGGACAGGGATATGTCTTTCCGTAATGTTGCATGGTTGTTGCTAAATCGCCGCCATACATCAGCCAGTCTGCTACAGCAACGGTCATAATTGTATCGTCTGTGTAAGAAGAATCTTCACAGAATAGGGGAAAATTTTTTGTCTTAACGTTATTGAACTCATATACCGAGCCAATAATATCACCAGCTATTGCTCCTAACATAGATTTATTATTGTTTTTGTTTTTGCAAATATACGAAATGTATAGAGATTATGGGAGATGAAATAAAAAAAGAATGCTTTTTATTTGCAGATTCAAAATAAAGCATTACCTTTGCATCCGCAATTCGGGGTGTAGCTCAGCCCGGTTAGAGTACGCGTCTGGGGGGCGTGTGGTCGCTGGTTCGAATCCAGTCACCCCGACTGGTGAAAATGAAGGAGTTAAGCGGTTGCTTAGCTCCTTTTTGTTTTCCCCCTACAACAAATCTACAACATTTCTATCTCTACAACGCTTCTACAACAAACAAAAACAAAATGGATAGGGAGATATTTCTTTCTTTTTATATCCATTTACTGTAACTCTTTTCATTAGCGTATGTAAAAACTTTCATGTTTTATTGGACAAAACAATAGTTTATTATGATATACGGATACATTAGAGTTAGCAGTGATAAACAGACTGTAGAAAACCAACGTTTCGAAATTAATAATTTCTGTGAACGTGAAAGTTTAAAAATTGATGGTTGGATAGAAGAAACCATCAGTGGTACTAAATCCTATAATAAAAGAGAATTAGGTAAACTACTCAAACAAATCAAAAAGGACGACCTTATAATTTGCGCAGAACTCTCACGCTTAGGAAGGAATCTTTTTATGATAATGGAAATTCTGAACCTTTGCATGAGTAAAGAATGCAGGGTTTGGACAATCAAAGACAATTATCGTTTAGGGGAGGACATCCAAAGTAAAGTATTAGCTTTTGCCTTTGGCTTATCAGCAGAAATTGAACGTAATCTCATTAGCCAACGTACCAAAGAAGCATTATCACGAAAAAAAGCAGAAGGTGTAATTTTAGGTCGCCCCAAAGGAAAGAAAAGTTCTCCTGAAAAATACAAGTTACACAAGAAAAGGGATTTGATTCAGGAGCTTTTAAATGCAAATATATCTAAACGTAAAATAGCTGTAATATGTAAAGTTGACAGAAACACGTTGGCACGTTACATCAAAACTTTTTTGGCAGACACATAACGAGCTTATAAAACAGGCAAATATCTATATTAACTATGCCAACTGCGGACATTTGATGCCATATGATGACATTTACCCGGTAATATTTCAAGGTTTGGCACTAAATGGCTTTGAAGTGGCACTTAGTGACACAGTTGGTATAGATGATAGAAGAAAATGCGATTTTATTGTTTTTGTTTGCGAAGCTGGTCTACGACCTCGTCTATATCGAAAAATTTAAGATTAGTGAAAGAGTTCTTACTGGGTTTTATCAGACCGTCCTTTATCCATTTATTGACCGATGCTTGAGTTGTCCTCATCCATTTGGCTAAATGAACATTTGTAATCAGGTAATATCCGTTCAACTGCATAACAGTATGTTTGTTGGCAGAGAAACCACGCTGTAAACGGTCTATCAGCATATCTATATCTTTTTTGATGATTTTGGGTGCAGGTTTGTTTTCTTTGATGGTCAGTTCAATAGAACTCATGTCAAAATTATCCAACTGTGGTAGTTTGGATAATTCTTCAACGATGTGACCTGCACACCTCAAATCTTGGATATGAAATGTTAATTGCTTCCGTCTTGGCATAGTAATAGAGATTTTCCTTTTTCTGTGGTATAATACTTCTGCAAACGACTGTTAGGCTTATTCGGAACGGTCATTGCCAACAATCCTTCTGAAATCAAAGGTTTTATATATTTGTTTCTAAATTTAGTCCGATTACTAAAATGTAGTATAGTAATAACTTCCATTAGAGATTTTTCCGATATACAAGTTTCAAGAATTGTTCGTATTTCTCCTTGACTTAGTGCCAACTTAATCCCGACTTGCTCCCAACTTAGTCCCGACTTAGTCCTGACTTGCTCCCGACTTGTTGATATATTGTCCGCAAATTCAAATTCTTTAGGGTCACGATAGGTAATGGAAAAGATAAACTCCTCTCCACTATGTATTTCTATTTCAGTGTTTTCAAAGTACAACGGAGCATACTTCCGAATATTCTTCTGTCCTGAGCCAAGTTCTTCTGCCCATTTCATTTCACGGAACACCTTTGTGATAAGCGGATTCTTTGTACGGGTACGCCAATCATTTATATCTATATCTCCCGTTTGAAATGGCTTCGTCCAGTTCTCTGTGATTACCCGGTCACGGAATATAAGGAACTTATTGGTATATGAACTGATATACTCACGATGAAGCAGTGTATTTGATATTACTTCTCTGAATATCATTACCCGTAAATCCAAACGGTCTATACCATTATCCGCTAAACGGAATTTATCAGGCATGTTGCGTTGTACAAAATTCAGTAAACGAATATATGACTGAATCAGGTTTGCGCATATCATATCCCGGTCATTGTAGCGAATGTCAGGGTCGGTGGGAAGCGGATGCAAGAAACGCTCGTAAGACATGCTACGGTAAATAGCGTCCGTGCGATGCCACGGGCAACAATTCAGAATAGTTTGTTCCTTGCCAAATAGAAGAATAGCAGCCAACTTATATCCTTCCTTGTTTGTCCCCCGTTGTTTACCCCAAAACAGACTTTTTAGGAATTCTTCATTTGTCATGCTTAGCCACGGATGATTGGAGTTATGGATGGAAATGTGGCTACGCATAATCTTGAACGATTCTTCGTCCATATCTTCCAAAGCTACATCTGGAAACACCTCGTTCTCAGAAGATTCCTTTTCTTTTCGCATGAACATATTCTTGACCAAATAGGTATGCTTTGATACATCATTGTCCGAATCACCCCAACGGTCAAAGAAACGATTCTTGTATCTATGTACCTGTTCACTCTCCGGCACATTCAGATACAAGATAATTTTACCGTCTATCTCTGCCTGTTCCGATGTGATTGGCATTGGAGGAAGAAATTGTTCGGGATTATTCAGCGTATTGATAATGCTTTTGGTCATATCTATTACACATTTAGGGTTAATTCCCAATATTGTGCCATCATCATCTACTCCTAAAAAGATATATCCTCCTTCTGCATTCAAGAAAGAGCATACGGTTTCATACACAGATGCTGAGACCTTATCCGTACATTTTTTGAATTCTACTTGCTTATTCTCCCCATGCGAAAGCAAGTCCTTTATTTTATCTGTTGATAACATACTGTTTCTTTTATAAGACTTTTACTGCTTCATCTATTACGCTACTGGCAAAACTATCCAAATAAGTATTAGTTGTTGCCAAATCATTATGACCTAATATCTGTGAGATAATATCACGTGGTACTTGATTGTCCTGTAAAGTCATTGCCATTGCCAATATGGTTGGTATCTTTATAAGTTTGAGTTTCTCCGATTTCTTTTGCGTTAACCATTCATTGAGGTATATTCGGTCTGGATGTAATTTGGGGACACGCTTATCTGTGACAAACATTTCAAGTTTATCATTCCATTGATGCGGTTCTGCATAAATGCCTAACGACATTACCTTCCGTTTGTTATTTTTGCGAACAACCAACCCAATAGCATATCCTTCTTTATAGTGATATTTATCGGCTATCCACATCTTAAATGAAGCATATTTCATAATACCAATACTTTCGTTTCTTATTCGTTGGCAAATATACTGAAAAACAATTAGATATAAAAATATAGGCAATAAACAGATAGCTTAGCT
>DXCG01000119.1 GCA_019116145.1 Candidatus Phocaeicola gallistercoris | reverse complement strand
ATCTTAGGGAGATTTTAAATTGCCGGGATATGGATATGCGGATTTTCCAAGTAAAATCGAATAAACATCTTCTGCATGTAGGAAGTATTCTTATTGCTTCTCCGTTATTGACAGACTACCATTTTTCTCGTTCGGTAGTTTTGATTATAGCACATAACGAAGAAGGAAGCATGGGTATTGTAATGAATAAGAATTTTAGATACCATTTTTTCCTGAATGAATTGTTCCCGCAGTTAGCATCTGTTCCTTTAATCCCGATTTACAAAGGAGGACCTGTTGAAAGAGATACAATCTTTTTTGTTCATACATTAGCCCAATTGGAAGGCTCAGTCAGTTTGGGCAACGGCATTTATGTGAATGGTAACTTTGAAGCATTGCTGCAATATATAAAAGATGGCAACCCGATAGAAGGATATATTCGTTTCTTTTCCGGTTATGCAGGCTGGAGTGAAATGCAATTGGAGAAAGAAATAGAAGACGATTCATGGATGATAGGTGAAACCAACAAGCAACATTTGTTTGAGGAGAATTATCGTTTGTTGTGGGGGAACAGCATGAAAAATTTGGGAGATCCATATCAGTTGTGGGCTAAGTATCCACGCTATCCGTTATTTAATTGAAGGGTTTATTTTTTGGACAAGGCACACATCGTGGTATTTTGCCCCGATGTAATACCAGTCTGAAAGAATACATGAAACATTGTATCCGTTTTTTTTGAATAATTGCATGCATGGAATATTTTCTTTACAGATATATGCATATAACTGGTGAAGACCAAGGGTTGCGAAGCAGTGGGTCTCCAATAAAGAAAGTGCAGCCGAGGCTATGTTTTTACGGCGGTAATTTTTGCTGATGACAATGCCGATTTCAGCGCGTAAATGGCGTGTGCTGAATGAAAATAAATCGATAATCCCGACCGTTTCTTTGGTTTGTAATTCTATCATCAGACGAAGTTGCTTGTCTTCGTATAGGTCGTTTTGGTTTTCTGCTATATATTTTTTCAGTTGGTATCGGGAATATGGTCCTGTATTGATGCCTGATTTCCATAATTCGGTATCGTTTTCGCATGCAAACATGAAGTCGATATCTTCCGGTTCCGGAGCACGTAAAGTAATGTCGGGATATAGGAAAGAAGATGTATTCATGTAAAATATGGTTTAATGGTCTTGCAAATAGAGTTCTTTATTTATTCGTTTATAGCTGGGCATGCAGAAAAGTGATGCAATCAGTATGATACCCACACATAGCAGGGTTGTGGTATTTAGGGTCAGATAGTACGCAAATAAATTTAGCAACAAGGGTATTAAGAAGAGAAAGAACCGTATTTCACTCCATTTCTTATAGTGGTTCAATGCCTGTGGGAGATGCATTTTCCGTATTTTGTGCAAGAAAGAAAAATTGAATAAACGAAAAGCTACAGGAATTAGTAAAAGCATAAGTAAAATTCCTGTGAACTGGATGAAATAAGTTATTTGGTAATTGTCGGCAAAAAGCCCTTGCGGGAATAAATCTGTTTCAAAACAAATGATTGTCAGGATACTTAGGATCCATAGGAAAGCATATTCTATTTGCAGTGTTTTCAGTGTATGTTTTATCTTTTTTTCCATGTTCTTTTCGATTATAATGTTCCTGTAAAAATAGTTCGGTTGATAATGGAACGTCCTAATGTGACTTCGTCTGTGTATTCCAACTCGTCGCCAATAGAAATTCCACGTGCTATCATTGTCAGTTTTATATTGTAGGGAGCCAATTTCCGGAAGATGTAAAAATTGGTTGTGTCGCCTTCCATTGTAGAACTGAGTGCCAGAATGATTTCATGGGCTGTTCCCGATTTAACCCGTTCTACCAGCGATTCTATCTGAAGATCGGATGGACCTATGCCATCCATCGGTGAGATGACTCCCCCCAGCACATGATATAATCCGTTGTATTGTTGGGTGTTTTCTATAGCCATGACATCCCGGATATTTTCTACGACACATATTGTTGTGGCATCGCGTGTAGGGTTTGCGCATATTTGACAGATATCTGTATCGGAAATATTATGGCAGACCTTGCAGTATCTTACTTCACGTTTTAATGTCATTATGGCATTTCCGAAACGTTCTACGGTGGGATAATCTTGTTTTAAAAGATATAAGACAAGTCGCATAGCCGTTTTCCTTCCTATACCCGGCAGTTTTGCAAATTCATCTATTGCTTTTTCTAATAATATGGAAGGGTATTGTTGATTCATTCTGTTATCTGTTTTTCTGCACAAAAATACAAAAAACAGTGAAAATACGAATTAGGAATAACGTAAAACCGCGAGAGGTTTTTTTTATTTTTCCAAGGGAATAGATGAAAAGATGATGAAATGTTTTTAATTTTACAAGATAAATAGACAATGGTGTTATAGAATGTAGTACTTTTGTTTCACAATAATTGGAAAGTTGTATGAAGAAAAGATTGGGATCTGTTATTATAACTATGTGTTGCCTCACATCGTGTGTTTCATTGCAGAATGTTTCTTTCGATGAATTGAAGCCGGCAACTATTACTTTTTCTGAAAATGTAAAGACTGTAGCTGTAGTAAACAATATGCCATCCACGCCCGAAGCATATAGCAATTTGTTGACATTAGGATATTTGGAAGGTGATGGGAAAATTTCAGCCGAAGCATTGGCTACGGCATTAGCAGATGCAAATTACTTTAATCAGGTTATAATTTGCGATTCGGCTTTGCAAGAAGGAAATGAATCTCACATTTTGACATCGGGTGAAATACAAGATTTGGCAGATATATTGGGTGCCGACTTGATTTTTTCGTTGGAAAGAATAGCCATTCATACAGAAAAACGAGATTTATATGTTCAAGGCTCTTATGAGAAATGGCCTGTGGTATATGCAAAAATTACACCGGTTTTGAATGTTTATTCTCCTTTGTATAGTAAGCCTATGCATGTTTTAACAGTGACAGATAGCTTAATGTGGGATATGAAAGCGGTGATTTTGTCGGATAAAGAATTGATGGAAGAAACGGCTCGTTTTGTTGCCTATAAATTAATGCCACGCTTAGTTCCTTATTGGAATACTGCAAACCGAATGTATTATAGCGGGGCATATACTCAGTTACGTAATGCCGGAGTAGCAGTAGAAGAACATAATTGGAAAGAAGCTGCTGAATTATGGGAGTCGTTTTATCGGAAAACGAAGTCGAAAAAAATGAAATATAAAATGGCTTTTAATTTGGCGTTGGCTTCTGAAATGGCAGGTAATTTGGAGAAAGCCCAACAATGGTTAGATAAAGCAAAGACCTATATTGATCTTGATGAAGAAGAAGGGATGATATGGGAGCAGTATAAAAATCAGTTGAATGAAAAGGAAGAAGATTATCGTTTACTGAATAAACAAATGCTCCGTTTTAAAAACAGTCTTTAATGTAATGTTATTGAAATATTTTTTGTACTTTTGAAACCATAAAAACAGGAAATATAATGAATATAAGCAAACAATCACGGCTTTCTATTGTATCTGCACTGAAAGAAGCGTTGTCTAACTATAAAGGCGGAGAGGAAAATTCAGTAATAACCGACATTCATTTACAACCAAAATCCGATAGTGGAGAGTTGATAATTTTTAATGACGATGATAAAGAATTGGCACGTACGCTTATAGATGAATGGATAGAGTATGAAAGTGATGAATTTTATACTGAAGTAGAACCTATTTTACGATCGGAATTGCATGTGTTGAAAGAAAATGGGTTGCTGAAAGAATTGTGTTTAATTAAACCATATTCGTTTGTATTGGTTGATGAGGATAAGGAAACAGTAGTTGAATTGTTGTTGATGGATGATGAAGATACGTTGTTGCTGAATGATGATTTGTTGAAGGGATTGGATGAAGAGTTGAACGATTTCTTGGAAAAACTTTTAAGAGACTAAAAAACGGATTAGAGTTCTTTTGAAAAAGAAAAGAACTGCATGACGGAAAAAAGAGAGGCTGTTCAAAAAGAACAGCCTTGATAAAGATAACATTATAGATAAATGTAGGAAGTTTACTTTTTGATGATTTTTATTTCTTCGGGTGCCTTAATTTGGCTTTTGATTTTCCCGCCATGTTGCTTCTCATGACGTATTTTAATGATACCGTAAGGCGTAGGAAATGTTCCTTCCACCCATTCTAAATCGCCCAAATGTGGTTTTATTTCTATTTCACGGCATCCCGGCTTTGTGACATGTACTCCTAAAACATATTTGCTTAACCACGATGTAGGACCGGATGCCCATCCGTGACAAAGGCTATGACGGAATCCTTTATAGCAATAAGCACCGTAATCTTTATGAATGTCTTTTTTCCCTTCTGGAACCAGTTCATCGATGCGTGATGCATTGGGTAACCAATTTATGTCGAAATCTTCCCAAAATGTTGTAGCACCGAGGTCTAACATGGCTCCCCAATATTCACGAATTATATCGAGTGCGCCTTGATAGTTATTGGCAGCAGCCATAGCGCAAAGCATATAATACCCATAGAATGTGGAGAAACCGTTTGCCCCATTTACAGAAAGATACTCCGTATCTGCCTTTTGAGGTTTCATTAAACCGGCGATAGCTAATAGAGACGCGGCTTGTTTGGAACCGGGAGCATCTGGAGCAATACTTGAATTAAAGAACGGTTCGGATACTTTGGGAGCTGCTTTTATCATTTTCTTCATTGTTGATAAACATTCATCAGCAAGTTCTGGCTCATTTAAGATGCTGCAAAGTTCGTTCCCTGCTTTCATGGCAAGTACCATCAAAGCTTGAAGTCCTGCATGGATGGCTTGTGGATTGGTGCTGGAAGGCCAGTCAAGGAAACGATTCCCATCTAATTGTTCGATGCCGTCTTCGTTTACTTTTGAGATTAATAAGCGGAGTAAATCGGTCAGATATGTTTTTTGTTCTTGTAGATATGCTATATCTCCTTGGTAATAGAACCAGTCTCTTTGAATTAACAACCACCAGATGGAGTATGAGCTAATGCCACTCATCCATTGTGGAAGGGGGGTAATGTCGCGTGCCAAATCTAAACTTTTAGGTACAACTTCATTATATCCAAAAACAGTGTTGACTGTCATAACTTCGGGATGAAGGTCGCCAACCCAAACCAACCGGTCGCGTTTAACACCGTCCCAAAGATATTCCTGCATATTCAGATGAACGGTATAAGCACCTGTTTCCCAAATTTTATTAAGTCGTTCGTCATTACAACAGAAAGAACCTTTATAAGGAATGTCTCGGAAAGTAGAGATAGCACGAACTTCTTTTAAATGTAATTCGGTCGTATCGTTTACTAAATCAATACGCGCAAATCGGAAACCTGAATTTCCGACTTCTAAAACGCCCAGCCATGGGAGACGAATCATAAAGTCTCGCATGGCATGGTCGTTTGTTGCTCCATTTTTTCCATCTATGTCACACATAGCTTCGCTGACAGATTCTCCAAAACGGATACGCACAGTAACAGGTTTTTGCGAAATTGGCATACCTGTAACGATTTGTAATCCGCCTTGAAGCTCTTTTCCGAAATCAAGTAAGATGGCAGGGTGTTGGTTCATTGTGCTGGTCAGTTTGCAAATGGATCGGTTTGTTAAATCCGATTGTCCATTTCCTTGTAATAACAAATTGTCGGATCCTTGGATTAATTCACTGTTTTGTTGCCATACGATGCGTACAGGTGATATATATTCTCGGATACGACTATCACGTTGTTGAGCAGCTAACGAACTTGCTAATAAAGATAAAAAAATAAGGATTTGTATTTTCATAAATTTCAAATTGATGTTATAATCCAAATGCTTCAACCAAGTCATCCAGTTGTTTGTCAGTCATTCCAGAAGGATTATCACATCCGGATAAACGTGCGCAAAAATATATTTGAGCCGATTTATTGAGCGTATCAATAGCATCGAAGCATTCTATTATATCTTCTCCTACAGCCAATATGCCATGTTTTTCCCAAAAAACAATGTCATGTTCTTTTAGCTGTTCGATTGTAGCACGTGCTAAGTCTAATGTTCCTGGAATTTCATATGGGACAATTCCTAATCCTTTAGGGATAATAATTCGGCATTCCGGAATCATGCTCCAAAGTGTACGGGTGATAACTTGGGAGTTTAAAAAATGTTTATTGTGCGTCATCCCAATCAGGTCTGTGGGATGAGTATGTAAAACTACACGATTGTTTTTTCCTATCTTTCTTAAATAATTGTGCATCATTAAATGTGACGGCAATTCCGAGGTTGGTAAGATGCATTGTTCGGCAATGATTTCGTAACTGTTGCCATCTGGGGCAATGCGTATTAGGACTCCATTTTCAAAAGGATTGCATGCAACATAGCGCATTCGTTTGCCTGTACCCGTAACATAGAAAATATTTTCTCCGAGTTCGGTCATTGCTTCTTGCAATGGAATTGCTTTACTTATGGCAGGAATCGATTTTTCTTTTTCATTCATTATGTCTGTAACGTTTACAGAAATGTTCCCTCCGTTACGTTCTGCCCATCCTTTTGTCCATAAGTAACCAGCTACTTCAGCTATGCGGCTGATTTCTTTCATTAGGGCTTTGTTTTTTTCTATTATTCCCATAGTTGATTGATTCTTTTTTTGAGTTATAAATTTGAAAGTGTGGTTTTATAATAAATTTGGGAAAAGAAGTGAGAATATTAAAACAGCCATACCACATATAAGGACAGTAATGGTTTTTTGTTGTACACCTTTCCATTCTTTTAAAAGAATACCCCATATATTACTGAAAATTACATTCAATGACATAAGAATACTCCATGAAAAGGCGAGCATTACAGGAGAATTGGCAAAGAAACTTTTACCCATTCCCAACCCAAAAAATTGAGAATACCATAAAATGCCAGCAAGTGCACAAAACAATAAATTGTTTAACAAAACATGGTTTGGTACTGAGAAATAATCTTTTCCTGTTTTATTTTTTATATTTTGAAACAAGCAATAAGTTACATTGGTAATAAATCCGCCTATTGTTACTAAAAAAGTAACTGGATTTTGAGCAAACAAGTCGCTGGCTCCCAATTGTTTGGTTTTCTCAACTATAGGAGTTCCTGCTTCCAATCCTAAATTAAAACAAGCACTCATAACACCTGCTAATAAAGCAACCAATAGCCCTTTTGTCAGCGCAAAATCTTTTATCGCAGCCCGCTTCTCTTCTTCTGTCATGTTTTGAGCTCGTAAACTGCCGGCATATCCAATAATAGCGATTCCTGCGAGGGTAATGCAAACACCTATAAGTAAGGTTAATCCATCGCCATGAAGTAAATCGCTTCCACTGAATACGGCAGGGAATAGCGTGCCAAAGCCGGCACATGTTCCAAGGGCAATGCTTTGTCCTAAGGCTACTCCCAAATATCGCATACTCAAGCCAAACGTCAAACCACCAACTCCCCAAAGAATTCCGTAGACAATAGCTTCCCATGCACCACCGGCACTCCACAAATCAATAAGACTACAATTGTCGGGAATGGCCAATAGTGCACCAAGAAATGGAAAAACGAGCCATGCAAAGATACCTTGAACAAGCCAAAAACTTTCCCAACTCCATTTTTTTACTTTATTGATTGGGACGTATGAACTACTTTGTCCGAAACTTCCGATGGCAATAATAATCAGTCCAATGATAATTTCCATTTTATTATCGTTTACATGTCACTTCTTTTTCATATTTTTCGATATCAGACATATAGTCTTCACCTACAGGAACATTGTTTTGCAGGCAGAACATATCCCATACAGCCGACCAAGGTAAGCTTTTCAGTTCTTCCTGTAAAGCAAGACGTTCGAAGTATCGACCTTCTGCTTCGTATTGTTGTAAGGTTTCTGATGGTTCAAGTAATGCCAATAGGAATGCCTTTTGTGTTGCTCTGCAGCCTATTACATAAGCCCCGATACGGTTTATTGTTGCATCGAAGTAGTCTAATCCGATATGTACGCGACTAAATGCTTTACAGCGTACGATTTCGCGTGCTAAATCGAGCAGGTCGTCATTAAGAATTACTACATGGTCGCTATCCCAACGGACCGGGCGGCTGACATGTAACATAATTTCGGGTGTGAAGAGCAATAAGGATGAAACTTTATCGGCTATGCTTTCTGTCAAGTGGAAATGTCCTGTATCTAATGTTACAATTTTATTGTTTTTTGCTCCATATCCTAAGTAGAAATCGTATGATCCCACCGTATAACTTTCCAGTCCGATGCCGAATAGTTTGGCTTCAATGCAATCTTTCATATTTTCATAGCGCGTTTCGAAGATTTCATCAAGCGATTTTTTTAAAATCTGACGATATTTTAATCGATTTGCCGGCACTTCTTTACTGCCATCGTGAATCCAAATATTCAGCATACAGGGGTCGTTTTGATATTTTCCCATTTCATTGCTGATCCAGCGGCAGCGTTTCGTATGCTCAATCCAGAAGTTACGGATGGTGTTGTCCGGATTGGCGAGAGTAAGATTTCCGCTTTTAGGATGTGAGAAAGATGTACTGTTAAAATCGAGTTTCATATCGTTTTCTTTCGCCCATTCCATCCAGCTTTTAAAATGAACGGGCTCAACTTCGTTTCGGTCTACTTTTTTCCCTTGAAAGTCACCGTAAATTTCGTGTAGGCTTAAGCGATGTTTTCCTGCTATAAGAGATGTGGCTTTTAGTATATCGGCACGGACTTCATCGATTGTACGGGCGCGTCCCGGATAATTGCCTGTAACTTGAATACCTCCAGTGAGTGATCCGTTTTGATTTTCAAAACCAGTCACATCATCGGTTTGCCAGCAATGCAACGAGAGAGAGATGTCTTGTAGTTGTTTTATAGCTTCTTTTACATTCACTCCGATGGCGGCATAACGTTCTACAGCCATATCGTACGCTTGTTTGATGCTTGTTTCTTTTTTCATGGTCTTATTGTTTTGTGGTTACTGATTGATATTTTTTGAATGCTTTCTCCCATTCCTCGTTATTTTGAGGTTGAAATATAATGGGAGAGAAGCTAGAATAAATTTGTTTTCGCATTTCCCATCGGTCGGTAATTAGTCCGGCAGTCCGAGCTTGTATCATACAATTCCCGATAGCTGTTGCTTCGGCAGGTCCTGCAATAACAGGCATATTAATGGCATTGGCGGTCAGTTGATTTAGGAAATTATTTTTAGAACCTCCTCCTATGATGTGTAAACTTCGGATAGGGAAAGGAGCCATTTCCATTAAAAGCATCAATACTTCCCGATATCGTAATGCTAAACTTTCGAAAATGCAGCGAATAAATTCTTTATCATCTATAGGAATAGGTTGATGAGTCTCGTTGCAGTAATCAGCAATGGCGGTTGTCATACTCGTTGGATTGGCAAAACGTGGATCGTCCGGATTGATGAAAGATTGGAAAGGTGTAGCGCTTTCTGCCATTTGTACAATGGTTGCATACGAATACTTACGTTGGGCTTTTTCCCATTCTTTCTTACATTGTTCCAATAACCACATTCCTGTAATGTTTTTAAGGAATCGTATTGTCCCGTCGATGCCACCTTCATTTGTGAAATTGTGTTGGAACGATTTTTCTGTTATGATGGGATTTTCTGTTTCTATCCCCATTAAACTCCATGTCCCGCTACTGAGATAAGCAAAATAGTGGTTGTTTGCAGGGACAGCAGCAACGGCAGAAGCTGTGTCGTGTCCTGCAACAGCAATAACAGGAACATTTTGTTTTAATCCGGTTTCATGAATTACGGCATCGGTTAGTTTGCCAACTAAGGTTCCCGGCATGACAATAGG
>DXCG01000118.1 GCA_019116145.1 Candidatus Phocaeicola gallistercoris | reverse complement strand
ATACTTATCATCAGCAATATTGTTATCGGACTTATCGCTTTCGCTACAGGAGTTATCGCACTTGCAATGAAAGAATATATCATTGCGATTGTAATGTTTATCGTTGCAGGATGGGAAATCGCCAACAGCATCAAATGGAAAAGAAAATGGCTGAAAAAATAAGAACCGGACTATTAGGAGGAACATTTAACCCCATTCATATCGGACATCTGGCTCTTGCCAATTATTTATGTGAATACGAAAACTTAGATGAGCTATGGTTTTTAGTCACACCCTTAAATCCTTTCAAACGCAACCTTAAATTGGCAGACGACCAAATCCGCTTACAAATGGTACAGGCTGCCATTGCCGATTACAATAAATTTCATGCTTCCGATTTTGAATTTCATTTACCCAAACCTTCTTATACTATTCATACACTACACAAACTCTCTGAAAGTTTTCCGGAAAGAGAATTTATATTAATTATTGGTTCCGATAATTGGCAAGTATTCAATCAATGGAAGTCTCCGGAAGAAATTATACAAAAGTATCAGATTCTTATTTATCCACGACCAAACTACGAAATATCTCCCGAAACTCTTCCCCATCACGTAAAAATGGTCCATACACCTTTATTGGAAATCAGTTCGTCGTTCATACGCGAAAGCATCGCTAAGGGAAAAGATATCCGTTATTTCTTACATCCTGAAACTTATCGCATCATTAGAGAAAATCTGTTGTATCGGGAATTATAGCTATCTATAACAAATATAGCCCGATGCTTTTACTTTTTATGTAAAATAACCAGTACAACTTCAGTGGGTGTAAACAAACGAATATCTTTACGGGAAGTTCCAATACCATTACTGATAATAACAGGTATACCTTTACTGCTATACTTCAGTCCCGTAAGAAATTTATTCCCATATTTCGAGAAATGAGCAGGAGTATATACATTGAAAATACTCACCTGACCTCCATGTGTATGTCCTGCCAACGCCAAATCGGTATTACTTACATCGGTGTCTTCTACATAATCGGGGGTATGTGTCAATAATATCACAAAATCTTCCGGGCGCAAATTCAATGTAGGAGAAATTCCATTCTGTTTTAAATCGAATGGATTCCGTATCCCGCACACCAATATAAACTCTCCGTTTTTCCATATTGTATCAACCTCATGCTCTAATAACTTCACACCTACACGCTGCATCTCTTTTTCCACAATAGCATGATTTGCATTATTTTCATGGTTTCCCATAACACCATAAATCCCCAACGGAGGATTACACAGAGCTATCGCATCGAATAATTCGGTCAACGATCCTCCGTCTCTACCGCGATAATCTCCCCCTAATAGAAGGAGGTCGGCATCTGTAGCCTGCAATGCTTTTATCAATGCAGGCAACCGGTGTTTATTAAAACGGCTCTCATAATGGAAATCTGTTGCAAAAGCGATTCGGAAATTGTCGAAACTATCGGGCAACTGATCGCTATAAAAGTCATATGTCTTTACACGTCCTATTCCTTTGTACTTCGAGAGTGAAGCGGTTGCACAAGAAAGGAAAGCTACAGGAAAAAGCAACACCAAACCATAAATAATATATCTCTTTATCTTACGGATCATAAAAACATCATGTCTTTGATAAGAAAAGTATTTGCAAAGGTAAGAAATCCGGCACAATTCGGTCTAACCATTGTTGCTTTTAATTACATTTGCAGCAAAATAATAAAAATGGAAACTACTCGTCCCAATTCTTTTAAAGCATGGCTATTGGCAAGCCGTCCTAAGACGCTGACTGCAGCTGCTATTCCTGTAATGATCGGTTGCTCACTAGCTGCAACACATGGAAGCTTTCAACCGGTTCCTGCCATATTATGTTTTTTATTTGCATTTATCATGCAAATAAATGCCAACTACATAAACGATTTATACGACTATTTAAAAGGAAGCGATCGCGAAGACCGTTTAGGTCCGATGCGAGCATGTGCCCAAGGATGGATTACTCCCCCAGAAATGAAAAAAGGTATAATTATAGCCAGTATCTTAGCCGGATGCTGCGGATGTTGTTTACTCTTTTACAGCGGACCTATAATGATTCCGATAGGTATTGCTTGCCTGATTTTTGCTTTTCTCTATACTACAGGACCTTATCCTTTAGCTTATCACGGATGGGGCGATGTTTTAGTAATGATTTTCTTTGGGTTTGTACCCGTAGGATGCACCTTTTATGTTATGAATCATGATTGGAATACAAGCACTACCATTGCATCGATTATTTCTGGATTGGTAATAGATACACTACTGATGGTAAACAATTTCCGAGATAGGGAACAAGATAAAATCAGCGAAAAAAAAACAATCATTGTACGTCTCGGCGCAAGATCGGGACCCATTTTATACTTCCTGTTAGGGCTCATTGCCTGTTGGCTCTGTTTTTACTTCATTACACAAGGTAAATTATTTGCGGTTATTCTTCCTCAATTTTATTTAATACCACATATTATCACAACAGTCAAAATGGTACGTATTCACCAAGGAAAAGAATTAAATAAAATTTTAGGAGAAACATCGCGCAACATGTTCCTTTTTGGCGTTTTATTGAGTTTAGGTTTGCTTGTTTAAATACATAAAAACATCAAAACATTCTTTTAAAAGGATTTCATCTTTCTTCTAAAATATCAAGACGTTTTACGGTTTCTCTATCAAGACAGTTGCATAAGCTGCAATCCCTTCCTGACGACCCGTAAAGCCTAATTTTTCGGTTGTTGTAGCTTTAATAGAAATATCTTCCGGATCAACATTCATTACACCTGCTAAAACTTCCTGCATTTTAGGGATATGAGGATTCAATTTCGGACGCTCGGCACATACGGTTGCATCTACATTCCCTACTTTATATCCTTTAGTTGCAATAATATTTATTGTTTTAGACAACAGGATCTTACTGTCAATATTACTAAACTCTGTTGCATTATCGGGGAAATGATAACCAATGTCACGCATATTGGCAGCGCCTAATAACGCATCACATATAGCATGAATCAATACATCTGCATCGGAATGTCCTAACAATCCTAACTCATAATCTAACTTTATGCCACCCAACCAAAGTTCACGCCCTGAAACAAGACGATGAACATCAAAACCAAATCCTACACGTATTTTCATCTTACATAAAAATCTAGTACTTTCTTCTCTTCCAAATACCCCTGCAAATGATTATTTATTTCTACCGGTCCTACCCCAACAGGAGTACCCGTAAAAATAAGATCGCCTATCTTCAATGTACAAAAACGGCTCACGAAAGCAATAATCTGGTCTATGCGAAACAACATATCTGCAGAATTTCCTTCTTGAACCGTTCGTCCATCAATATCTAAATGAAAATGAATTTGCTGAACATTGCTGACATTTTCAATCGGCACCCAATCTCCAATAACTGCAGAATTATCAAATCCTTTACACAACTCCCAAGGTTTACCATCCAAACGAAATTTACGTTGTAAATCGCGGGCTGTAAAATCAATTCCAACGGTCACAGCATCATAATACCGATGAGCAAAACGTTCTGCTATATTTTTCCCTAATCGGTTGATCCTGATCACCAACTCTGTTTCATAATCTATTTGCGATGAGAAGTCGGGAATAAAAAAAGGTTTACCATCTTTCAGTAAAGCAGAATCCGGCTTCATAAAGATTGTCGGCTCATTGGGCAGATTTTCATTTGCATGCAATTCCTTACAATGCAATAAATAATTCATTCCTACTGCTATAATCTTCATAAATCATTTATTTACTACTTCATTTAAACGGTTAAACATAACGGCAAGATGAGCATACAAAGAGGTATTCTGCACGACAATATTTTCAGGAACACGAATTCGGAAGGGTGTAAAATTCCATACAGCTCTTATTCCTCCATCCACCATCTTGTCAGTTATTTCTTGTGCTATTGTGATGGGAACGGTTAAGACACCTATATTAACTTTATCCTCTTGAATACGTTTTTCAAATTCATCAGAATGGTATATGGGAATACCATTAATTTCAGTCCCCACAATATCCGGATTTATATCGAAAGCTCCAATAATTTTCAATCCAAAATGCAACAAACCTGAATCACGCAATAAAGCACCTCCTAAACTTCCTACACCAAAAAGATATGCTTTATGCAAGTTTGTAAAGCCCAAAAAATCTTCGAGAACATGGATCAATAAATCAATATCGTATCCTACACGTGTTCTTCCTGTTATCGCCACATACGATAGGTCTTTGGCAATTTGCGAAGCATCTATATTTATGCGCTTCGAGATTTGAGTTGAGGAAACATATATCTCTCCCTCCTCCCTCATCAATTTTGCACTAGAAAGATACCACGGAAGCCTACGTAATGTAGGCTCTGGTACTTTATCTATGTTTTTGAATGCCCGTGTTGCCATTCTTCCATCCTCTTATTTCCATTCACTTTTCGCAAAATTAACTATTTATCCGAGAACTAATGTACGATGAACAAAAAATGTTTTACCTTTGAGCAATATTAATGAGAATCATCTATGAACAACGATTGGAAAGACAGACTAAACATTGTATATTCCACAAATCCGGAATTTCAATATGAAAAAGACCAAGCTGAACCGACAGAGACTATTGATAAGCAAAAACAAAAATTACGAGTAAGCATCGAAAAGAAAGGCAGAGGAGGAAAAACCGTCACATTAATCAATGGTTTTGTCGGGAATGAAAACGATTTAAAAGCACTTGGAAAACTTTTAAAATCCCAATGCGGCGTAGGCGGAAGTGTAAAAGACGGAATAATTTTAGTACAAGGCGACTTTAAACAACGGATTATCGATTTACTAAAAAAGGAAGGATATACACAAACGAAATAATATGTCTTAATTATAAAAATAAAACCGCATCTTAAAGATGCGGTTTTATTTTTATCTTCAACTCAAAATTCATATTTCAATTATAATTGAGCCAACTTACCATCTGAACCCAATACGTTAAGAATTTTGTGTTTATACAATTTTTCCATTTCATCACGAGCTGGTCCCAGATATTTACGCGGATCGAATTCTGCCGGTTTTTCAGCAAACACCTTACGAATTGCAGCAGTCATAGCCAAACGAGAGTCTGAATCAATATTAATTTTGCATACTGCAGATTTGGCAGCCTTACGCAATTCATCTTCCGGAATACCAATAGCAGCTTCCAATTTACCACCATATTGATTAATCATATCAACATATTCCTGAGGAACTGAAGAAGACCCGTGCAATACGATAGGGAATCCCGGCAATTTTTCCATTACAGCATCCAACACATCGAATGCCAAAGGAGGAGGAACCAAACGACCAGTAGCCGGGTCTACATGACATTGTTCTGGTTTAAACTTGTATGCACCATGAGAAGTTCCAATTGAGATAGCCAAAGAATCGCAACCTGTACGAGTTGCAAAATCAATTACTTCTTCAGGATTTGTATAAGTATGATGTTCCGCACAAACTTCATCTTCCACACCAGCCAATACACCCAATTCTCCTTCAACTGTTACATCGAACTGATGAGCATATTCAACTACTTTCTTAGTTAAAGCTACATTTTCTTCATAAGGCAGATGAGATCCGTCGATCATTACAGAAGAGAAACCGAGGTCTACGCAAGATTTGCAGAGCTCGAACGAATCTCCATGGTCAAGGTGAAGAACGATTTCAGGATGTTCGCAACCCAATTCTTTTGCATATGCCACAGCACCTTCAGCCATGTAACGCAACAAAGTTTGGTTGGCATAGTTACGCGCCCCTTTAGAAACTTGCAGGATAACCGGAGATTTTGTTTCTACAGAAGCCTTGACGATAGCCTGCAACTGTTCCATATTATTAAAGTTGAATGCAGGGATAGCGTATCCACCTTTAATTGCTTTGGCAAACATCTCTTTTGTGTTTACCAAACCTAAGTCTTTGTAATTAACCATTGTTATACGTTTTATATTGTTAGTGAATTAATTCCACTGCAAATGTAAAAAGAAAAGCGGCAAGTTTACATTTTCTCATTGAAAAAATTTACAAATTACATTAACATGTTCTACTAAAAAGCATAGCTGTTTTGGAAAATATATACAGATGCAATGTGAAGGTTGCAATTATCTTAAAAGAGCAACTTCTCATCAGTTTTTGAAAAAATTACTCAAAACTTTTTCTATTTCAAAGAAAAGCCATAACTTTGCAAGCCGAAACAGACCATTACACAAAAGACATTGTTAAACAACTGTCAGGAATTACCAAAAACATATTGACAAATAATAACATTAAAAAGCATATACTGAAATGAAAAAAGGCATTCATCCAGAAAACTACCGTCCGGTAGTATTTAAAGACATGTCAAATGGCGACATGTTTTTATCGCGTTCCACTTGTGCAACTAAAGACACTATCGAGTTCGAAGGTGAAACTTATCCTTTAGTAAAGTTGGAAATCTCAAGTTCTTCTCATCCGTTCTATACCGGTAAATCTAAATTGGTTGATACTGCAGGACGTGTTGATAAGTTTATGAACCGCTACAACCGCATCAAAAAGTAAAACATTGCTTCTTTATTATAAGAACGGGCATACTCATAAAGGAGTATGCCCGTTCTTTTTTATAAAATCCTCTTTCTGCTCATTTCATTTTGCAAAAAACGTTTGCACATTTTCAAAAAAAGCCGGCACGTTTTTTCATTTCCTCAAGACATTTCCAACAATTTAATAAATTGAATTTACTAATAACATAAATACATTTCTACCCAATCCGGTATCACAACAAAAGCAAACATTGAAAAAAGTAAACCATATACCTACATTCACAATGCCTGCTTTTATAGAAATACAATACGCAAAAAATGTACTAAAATCTACATCCTCTCTATCTTTACTGATTATTATCCTTTTCCCGAATCTCCACACGACGAATTTTACCGCTGATTGTTTTCGGAAGTTCGTCTACAAATTCTATCACACGCGGGTATTTATAAGGAGCAGTCACACGCTTCACATGATCTTGCAATTCCTTTATCAAATCGGGACCAGCTTTTGCCTTATAATCTTTTGCCAATACAATAGTCGCTTTCACCACCTGCCCACGGATTTCATCGGGAACTCCTGTTATCGCACATTCTACAACAGCCGGATGTGTCATCAAAGCACTTTCCACTTCAAACGGCCCAATACGATAACCGGAACTTTTAATCACGTCATCTGCACGTCCCACAAACCAATAATAACCATCTTCGTCACGCCAAGCCACATCTCCGGTATAATAAATACCATCATGCCAAGCCTCTCGTGTCAATTCCGGTGCACGATAATATTCCTTAAACAGTCCCAACGGTTTTCCTTTATCGGTACGAATTACAATCTGTCCTTGCTCACCATCCTCTGCAGAACGACCGTCCGGCTTTAACAAATCTATTTGATATTGCGGATTAGGTACACCCATGCTTCCGGGCTTTGGTTTCATCCATGGGAAAGTTGCAAGAGTCAAAGTTGTTTCCGTCTGACCGAAACCTTCCATCAGACGAATGCCTGTTATCTTCAAGAATGTTTCATATACCGAATAATTCAAGGCTTCTCCCGCCGTAGTACAATATTCCAATGAAGACAAATCGTACTTACTCAAATCTTCCCGAATCAAGAAACGATAAATTGTAGGAGGAGCACACAATGAAGTGATGCGGTAATCGTGAATCTTCTTTAGGATATCAGAAGGAGTAAACTTTTCGTGATCGTAAACAAAGATGTTCGCCCCGGCAATCATCTGTCCATATAATTTCCCCCAAACAGCTTTTCCCCATCCAGTATCGGCTATAGTAAAATGCAAACTTCCTTCATGCAAATTATGCCAAAAACTCGCAGTTGTGATGTGTCCCAACGGATAAGTAAAATCGTGCGCCACCATCTTCGGTTCACCTGTTGTACCCGATGTAAAATACATCAACATAATATCATCATTTGTATTAACATCTTTAGGGCGAACAAAAGGCGCGGCATGTTCAATACCTTTATGGAAATCTTCAAATACTTCAGGGTATTCCGGTCCCACACTGATCAGTTTTTCTACACTAGGCGATTCAGGCATTGCATCAATAATATGCTTTAATATGACACCTTCGCCTGCAGCAACGATCATTTTAATCGTAGCAGCTTCACAACGATAAATAATATCTTTTTTTGTCAACAAGTGTGTTGCCGGAATTGCAATTGCACCAATCTTATGCAGAGCAATAATCGACAGCCAAAACTCGTAACGTCGTTTCAAAATCAACATCACCTTATCGCCTTTCCCGATGCCTAAACTTTGAAAATAAGAAGCGGTCATATCAGTATATTTTTTCAAATCACCAAAAGTGAATTGAATACATTCGCCTTTATCGTTTGTCCAAAGTAATGCATTCTTCGCCGGACATTCGGCAGCCCACGCATCTACCACATCATATCCGAAATTAAAAATTTCGGGAACATTTACTTTAAAATTTTTTATAAAATCCTCTTGTGAAGAAAATGTTGTCTGACTTACAAATCGTTCTAACATAATTATCTTATTTTTTATTCACCCTAATATATGGATACCTGCTCTTTCTTTTTCCATTAAAAGCGTATATCACAGGTGAAAAGCACCATTCTTTATTATTAAGCCATTACTACAGCCAAGAATTTTACGGTTTTCCCATCGAGAGCCAACATTCCATGTGGTTTGCTCGAATCGAAATATAAACTATCCCCCGGGTTCAAAATCAATTCTTTCCCGTTTATATTTAATAATAAACGTCCTTCAATCACCAAGTTAAACTCTTGACCCTCGTGCGTATTAAAATATACCATCGTACCTTCCGGCTTTGGTTCCACCGTTACAATAAACGGTTCGGCTTTACGCCCTTTAAATCCTGAAGCAAGCGATTCATACTTATAAGCTTTTGTTCGTTCCACCGATACCCCTGTACCTTTCCGTGTCAAAAAATATGCCTCCATTTTAGGTTCCTCACCAAACATCAGTTCGTCTAATGTAATACCATATTTCCGGGCAATACGTTGTAACAAACTGACAGAAGGATCTATTTCCGCCGACTCAAGTGCCTGATACTCTTCTACGGAAAGACTACAATCGGCTGCAACTTCTTCTATGCTCAAATCTAACGCATCACGAAGTCCTTTTAAACGCTCAGCTATTTGTTTTATTTGTTCATCCATATTGTTTTCCTGTTAGTTCATGCCAAAATTACGAAAGTTTTTGATATAATTTTGTAGAAAAGCAAGAAAAATGTTTCAAATAAGCCATTTCATCTGAAAAAATGACAAGAGATTTACAGGAAAACGTCCTCACAAATTACGTCATTCATGCCGACAAATATCCTAAAACATGCTGGCTTTTCCTCACAATCTTGTAGCTTTGCAAAAACATCATCGGATATGATTAAACAAGACTTCCTTATACGGATGATCCAACAAATAATTTCTGCCATTGCAGAAGTTATATTATACCGCAAGCCTATACAAAGAAAAGAATGGGAAGAATACAACGGCATAGCCCGGCAAATTCTTGGTTTTCCTGTTGAATTGCTTAAAATCATGAATATAAAAGATGTCCTTGAACAATATAAAAATGACAATGAACAAATGGATAAAATAGAACTGGCAGCAATGCTTCTTTTAAAAATATCCGATGAAACAGACAGTGATTCTGCTTCAAAAGCTAAATTTCGACAAGACGGTACTTCTTTATTAGAATATGTTCAGCAACATGGACATACTTATTCTCTACAACGGGAAATACTGATTAAAATACTTAAAACAATAAATTAAAACATAAAAAAAGAAAGCCAGACACAGGAAAATTCATAATGCCCCATATCTGGCTTTCAATCAATTATTCTAAATTGTCATCAATCTTCTATTCGTAATATCTCACCATCGGCACTGATATATACATCTATCTCATCCCATACCTCAACTTCATAATACGTTCCAGAAGGTGTCTCTATACATTCTGCATCTTCATCCCAATAAGAATTAGCTCCAAAACGGGTATCTAATGCTGTTTTTACCGCATCAGGCAACTGATTGGAATGGATATCATAAGTTGTATATAACCATTCTTCCTTAAAATTGAATACAACTTCTTTCTCCTGATGATTATGAATAATATCTATTTCAATGTGACCGTCATCATAATCTTTTTCCACAATAACAAAACCCGGATACAATGTATTTAAAATTGCCTCTATACCGCTTCCCACTTGAATATCGCCACCTCCCGAAGGGACGCCATCATTGGAAGGGCGACTTATTTCTTCACCTTGTTCATTCAAATAAATTTTCCGTTCACGGTCTCCACGTTCCAATTCTATACAATAATATATATCTTTTTTTGTCTCATAACGCTCCACATCATCAATATGATAATCCGGATAATTTGTGCTCACAAAATTCACAACTATATCAGGAATGTTTCTTCTTCCATATTCTATTTTTGTCTGAATCCAAGCTGAAGATGTATCAAACCATACTTCATACTTCAATCCATCATAAATAAACTCTATTTCCGTTCCATTACGTTCTATATCAACATCTACCACTCTCGCACCGGGATAATGCTGTTCTATCCATGCATATATATCAGTTGCTGGTGTTTGTGGGAAATAACCGGAATAATCATTTTCTTTACCATCCGAATCTACTTGCTCGTTAACTAAAATACCACTTTCCGTATAATACAAATCAACTTCAACACCTCCATTTTCCAATTCCACTACATACAATCTTTCTGCACCATTACGGTCGAGCACATCTACCCATTCATCCGGCACCCAATTGGCATATGCACTTTGACTGATTGCCGTACATATTGCATCGGGCAGAGCAGTAAAAGGAATTTCCGTTTCAGTCATTCCCCAGCTACCATTATTCAAAGAATACCATGCTGTTGTTTCGCCATTTTCTCCCCAGAACTCTGCTATGGCATATCCATTTCTTACACTCCACTCAGCCCTTGTATTTCCATATTGGCTCTGAAAAACATCTAAAATTGCTTGTGGAATTGCATTGTTAGCATTGGCTATTGGCTCATTCTCATCGTTGTTACATGACACAAAGAAAAGCATCCCGCTGATCAAAAGTGCGCAAAAAGGTAATTTTCTCATCATGGCTATTTTCTTTTTACATTATTTATGATACAAATAAGACCTATAAATCTGAAAAGAATCTGAAATCTTTCATTTAATCTAAATATAAATAATCATAATGCACCAAAGGTTTTTGCCCATGCACCCCAATCATCAACCGTGCCTCGCTTGAGTCAACACTCACACGCCCTACACCTATTTGTTTACCATGGACATCTACAATTTTTACGATATCGTCTTTTTCGAAATCCCCTTCTATATGCGTCACGCCAACCGACAATATGCTAACAGCCTGTTTCCCTTTTACAGCCTTGACAGCCTCTTCATTTAAATGAAGTTCTCCTTTTGCAAAGCCCTCACTATGAGCAATCCATTTTTTAACACTCGAAACAGCTTCGGATGAAGGTCTAAAACGAGTACAGATAGTAGCTTCCGGATTTTTCAATATATCGAGTAAAATGTTACTGCGCTTCCCATTGGCTATAATCACAGTAATACCTTCATCGGCCACTTTCCGTGCAATCGTTGTTTTGGTTAGCATACCTCCTCTTCCGAATCCCGATTTTTCAATCTGTATATAATCTGACAAATCCTTCCCTTGCTCTACTTCACGAATAACAGAAACCCCGGCAGATGATGGATTCCCGTTATAAATGCCATCTACATTACTTAATATAATCAATGCTTGCATATCCATCATCGAAGCAATCATCCCTGAAAGTTCATCGTTATCGGTAAACATCAGTTCGGTTACAGATATCGTGTCATTTTCATTGACAATAGGAATTACGCCATTTTCCAACATCACCCGCATGCAGTTGCGCTGATTTAAATAATGACGCCGTGTACCAAAACTTTCTTTAGTAGTAAGCACTTGTCCTACTGCTATACCATGCTCACGAAACAATTCATAATAACGATTAATAAGTTTCGCCTGTCCAACAGCCGAGAATAACTGACGTTGCTCCACACGGTCTAACTTACGAGAAACTTTTATCTCACTTCTCCCTGATGCAACCGCACCTGATGAAATAAGAACAACCTCTACCCCATTCTTATATAATTCGGCTATTTGATCGACCAATGCAGACATACGCGTAATATCGAGCGTACCATCTTTACGGGTTAACACATTGCTTCCTACTTTTATTGCAACTTTCGTAAACTGAAATGCCATATTCTTTTCTTATTTTTGCAGGACAAAGATAAACAGAAAAGCCGAGATTGGGAAATATGAAGCGGATTAGTTTATAATAAGACTTTTAGGACTTTGGGGCAAAAATCGGTTAAGTCAGCCGAAGCCACAAAAAAGACAGGTTAAACCGGAGCTACATTTCCAAACCGTAACCCCATCCTGTAACCCTAAATCGGGCAGCAAAGGAAGCAAACGGGCAGCAATTCGGATACAAAATTAGCCATTTTTGGGGTACGGCAGACCCAATACCGTAAGAAAGTCAATCACCAGATTTCTATTCTGCGATAATCAGTGTTTTGCGTAGCAGCCTATAACTCTACTGAAAGTAATTTTGAAACCAAAAATTGTAGAGTTATGAGAAGTACATTTGCTATCATTTTCTACCTGAAACGGCAGGTAGTAAGGAAAGACGGAACTGTTCCTGTAATGGGACGTATCACGATTGACGGGACGCAAACACAATTCAGTTGTAAACTGACCATAGACCCAAAACTCTGGGACACGAAAACCGGACGGGCAACGGGGCGCAGCGCAGTGGCTATGGAGACCAACCGTATGTTGGATAAAATCCGTGTAAAAATCAACAGTCATTATCAGGAAATCCTTGACAGGGATAACTATGTAACGGCAGAGAAGGTAAAAAACGCTTTATTGGGACTGGAACACCGGCAGCACACGCTGATGAAAGTGTTCGAGCAGTATAATGAGGATTACGAGAAACTCGTCAAGGCAGGAATGAAATCCCCCAAAAGTCTGAACAAGTATCAGGTTGTTTACAAGCATCTGAAAGAGTTTCTCTACCAGCGATACCATGTGAGCGACATTGCGCTGAAAGAACTTGCACCTGCGTTCATCACGGACTTCGACATGTTTCTCCGCACGGACAAGCATTGCTGCAACAATACCGTATGGATTTATACCTGTCCGCTTCGAACAATGGTATCAGTTGCCATTAACAATGGCTGGCTGACAAGAGACCCGTTCCGTGAATATGAAATCAAGAAAGAAGAGACAGAACGAGGATTCCTTACGACAGAAGAAATCCAACTCCTGATAAACGGCAAACTGAAAAATGCCAAACAGGAACTTTACCGGGATCTTTTCCTGTTCTGCACATTCACTGGGCTTTCTTTCAGTGACATGAAAAATTTGTCGGAAGACAATATCTGCACCTATTTCGATGAACATCTTTGGATAACAATCAACCGCCAAAAGACAAAGGTGCGCTCCGACATCAAGATGTTGGAAATCCCGTTGAAGATACTTGCCAAATATCGCGGACTCTGCGAAGATGGAAAAATCTTTTCCGTACCCCATTATATGACTTGCTTGCAAGGTATCAGGTCTGTAGCCAAACGGTGCGGAATCACGAAACATATCACTTGGCATCTGAGCCGTCATACGGCGGCTACGACTATTTTCCTTTCCAACGGAGTACCCATTGAAACCGTAAGTTCCATTTTGGGACACAAGAGCATAAAGACCACACAAATATACGCGAAGATGACAAAAGAAAAACTGAACCGGGATATGGATAATCTTTCTGCCCGTCTCAACAGTATAAACGAGTATGTAATCGACACTCTCTAAAAGTACGGATATGAAACGGGATATTATAGAAATTACAGGAAAGGAAGTCCGCACTACCGGACAAGATGTTTGGATGAGTGCGGCGGAGATTGCCGAATTGTTCAATGTTACAGCGGCATCGGTAAACAATGCTATCCGTAGTATTTTGAAAACAGACACGCTGAATGATTATGAGGTGTGCCGATGTGTCCGTGTCAATGACCGTGCGAGCGTGGAAGTATATAGTCTGGAGCTTATCATCCCTGTCGCCTACCGTTTTGACACCTATTACACAAGCCTGTTCCGCAAATGGCTGGTGCGAGTGGCTACACGAAAACCAAAAGAACAACAACCGATAATACTTCATTTGAGGAGCGGTTTCTATTGTTAATGCATGGCGCAAAAGAGAGACGGACAACCCGAAAAAGTTGTCCGTCTCTCTTTTTTACCGTATCGCCTTGCGATAGTTTTCTTTAAGCAATACTTCTATGTCGTGTTCCTTGTAGAGGACCTTTCCGCCGAACACGATAAAGGGGATTAGCCGTGTATTGCGGTATTCCTGCAATGTCCGGCGGCTGACTTTAAGCCGTTCCGCCACTTCCTTGTCGGTCAGATAGCGTTCCCCGTTAAGTGGCGGTCGGTACTCATCGGTCAATTTCACAGCCTTTTTTGTGGCTTTTCGGATGTTTTGCAGAAGCGTTGCCAGCGGCTCGTCTTCTGCGGTCAATACTCTGTCATTCATACTTCATCGGATTTAGTGGCAGTTAAACATATTCGGATTATGTATCACTCTTGGCTCGGTAGCAC
>DXCG01000117.1 GCA_019116145.1 Candidatus Phocaeicola gallistercoris | reverse complement strand
TTATCAGCGGTTTTCATTGTTTTGCTTTTTGTTTGAGTGATCCGCTTGGGGCTCGAACCCAAGACCCCAACATTAAAAGTGTTGTGCTCTACCTGCTGAGCTAGCGAATCAGACCTTTTTGCTATCATTTCCTGATTGCGTGTGCAAAGATAGGATGTTGTTCTGAAATAACCAAATGTTTAAAGCACTTTTTTTTAATAATTTATTTATGATATTTGTAATTGGGTGATAATCTTTTTGTTATGGCTAATATTCAATTTTGTCTTTTTTCTTTTCCCACTCTTGAAAAGCTATTATAGCTTCGTTTGCGAGTAATTTTTCAATTTTTAGTTTGCGTTTTATAGGAGGAGTGGCTAGTTCTCTGTAGATAAAAGCATCGTCAAACCCTATTTTTTCAGCATCTTTTTGGCTATTCCCATAATAAATCCGGTCGATATGTGCCCAGTAGATAGCACTTAAACACATCGGACAAGGTTCACATGATGTATAAATTTCACATCCGTTTAAGTTGAAAGTCTTTAGTTTTTTACAAGCTTTGCGGATGGCGTTGATTTCAGCATGGGCTGTAGGGTCGCAGTGAGTTGTTACTTGATTGGTACCTGTTGCAATAACTTCTCCATCCCGGACTATGATAGCTCCAAAAGGACCTCCCCCGGAAGCAATGTTTTTAATAGATAGTTTTATTGCTTTGCGCATTAAATCTTCTTTGTTGTTCATGTCTTTGTGTGGTTGAAATTGAAAACAGGTGTAATATACGAATTTAGTCTGAAAAAACAAAATCCGAGGAAGCGATAAGTTTCCTC
This sequence comes from Candidatus Phocaeicola gallistercoris, assembly GCA_019116145.1. Classification (GTDB taxonomy): domain Bacteria; phylum Bacteroidota; class Bacteroidia; order Bacteroidales; family Bacteroidaceae; genus Phocaeicola; species Phocaeicola gallistercoris. The sequence goes on along the minus strand of DXCG01000117.1, from coordinate 7,204 downwards.
GGATTTTATGGATTATATAGAATAGGCTATATTACATCATTCCACCCATACCTCCCATGTTCGGTGCAGGCATTTCCGGTTTTTCTTCTTTCTTTTCTACAATCACACATTCGGTAGTCAAGAACATGCCAGCGATAGATGCTGCATTTTCCAAAGCAACACGTGTTACTTTTGCCGGATCGACCACGCCTGCTGCATGAAGGTTTTCGTAAGTATCTGTGCGAGCGTTATAGCCAAAGTCGCCTTTACCTTCGCGAACCTTCTGAACAACCACGGCACCTTCTTTTCCTGCGTTTGCAACAATTTGACGTAACGGCTCTTCAATAGCGCGTTTGATGATTTCGATACCGGTAGTTTCATCGGCATTTTCTCCCTTCATGCCTTCCAAAGCATCGATGGCACGGATATAGGCAACTCCACCACCCGGTACGATACCTTCCTCGATAGCTGCACGAGTTGCACACAATGCGTCATCTACACGATCTTTCTTTTCTTTCATTTCAACTTCAGAAGCTGCACCTACGTACAAAACAGCTACGCCACCCGATAATTTGGCAAGACGTTCTTGTAGTTTTTCCTTATCGTAGTCTGAAGTTGTATTCTTCATTTCAGCTTTGATTTGGTTGATACGTTCTTGGATGTTTTCTTTGTCACCGTTTCCGTTTACAATAGTAGTATAGTCTTTAGTGACAGTTACTTTGTCGCAAGAGCCCAACATATCCAATGTAGCTTGTTCAAGTTTCAATCCTTTTTCTTCGCTGATTACGACACCACCTGTTAAGATAGCGATATCTTCCAGCATTGCTTTACGACGGTCACCGAATCCCGGAGCTTTGACAGCACAAATCTTCAATTGACCACGCAAGCGGTTTACTACCAATGTAGTCAATGCTTCACTATCTACATCTTCTGCAATAACCAACAACGGACGTCCGCTTTGAACAGCCGGTTCAAGGATAGGCAAGAAATCTTTCAAATTAGAAATCTTCTTGTCGTAAATCAAGATGTACGGATGTTCCATCACGCATTCCATCTTTTCTGCATCGGTTACAAAATATGCCGACAAGTATCCACGGTCGAACTGCATACCTTCTACTACGCCGATTGTTGTGTCAGTGCCTTTGGCTTCTTCGATAGTGATTACGCCATCTTTGGAAACTTTACGCATTGCATCGGCAATCAATTTACCGATTACCGGATCGTTATTGGCAGATACGGTTGCAACTTGCTCAATTTTATCGTAGTCGGCACCTACATTTTCAGATTGTGCTTTGATTGATTCTACAACTTTAGCTACAGCCTTGTCGATACCCCGTTTCAAATCCATTGGATTTGCTCCGGCTGTAACGTTTTTCAAACCTACGCCAACGATAGCCTGAGCCAATACGGTTGCAGTTGTTGTACCATCTCCCGCATCGTCACCAGTCTTTGATGCGACCGATTTAACCAATTGGGCGCCTGTGTTTTGGAAAGCATCAGAAAGTTCTATTTCTTTAGCTACGGTTACACCATCTTTAGTGATTTGAGGAGCACCAAATTTCTTTTCAATAATTACGTTACGTCCTTTTGGACCAAGAGTTACTTTTACGGCATTAGCCAATTCGTCCACGCCTTTTTTCAGTTGGTCGCGTGCATCCATGTTGAAGAGTATTTCTTTTGCCATGATTTTTTCGATTTTAAGTGTTTGTTTTATTGTTTATTTATCCCAATACAGCCAATACATCGCTTTGGCGCATGATTAAATATTTCACTCCTTCGTATTCAATCTCTGTACCGGCATATTTGCCATACAATACGTTGTCGCCTTCTTTCAAGACCATTTCTTCGTCTTTTGTGCCATGACCTACAGCCATAACTTTACCTTGTAATGGTTTTTCTTTTACTGTATCAGGAATAATGATACCACCTACTGTTTTTTCTTCTGCAGGAGCTGGAAGAATCACAACTCTGTCTGCTAATGGTTTAAGATTCATACTACTTTATATTTTATATTGTTAATCGTATATATGTTTGTTGTTGTAAACAAGCGAAAATCTTTCTGCTAAAACCGTGCCAAACAAATAATATGACAAGATGACACGTTTCTGCTGACATCTTTTGTAAAAGATGCAGGTCTTTTAGATGATTTGTCGGCATGTTTTTTTAAGTTTTTATATCTTTGCAGAAATTATAGTTTAGTTTATATGGAAATTGTATATATCATAATAGGACTTGTAGTGGGGTGTGTGGTCGGTCTTTGGGTGGCGGGGCGTAAATCGAGTGTGCTTTGTGTACAGCTTGAAGCAGAAAAGCAACGTGCCTCAGAAGTACAGGATGCCATGACTCGTCAATATACTGTTCAAATAGAACAGTTGAAAACCGATAATGAAGCATTCCGCAAAGAGCTGATGAGCGCACAGCACGCGGCGACAAATGCATTGGCAGATAATCGTGCATTACAGGAAAAGCTGAAGAGTCAAGAGCAGGAAATGGCCGAATTTCATAAACGTTTCAATACGGAGTTTGAGAATATTGCCAATCGGATATTCCAGCAAAAAGTGGAAAATTTCAATCGGTTGAGCACAGAAAAAATATCCATTTTATTGAAACCTTTTAATGACAACTTGACAGAATTCAAGCATCAGGTTGCAGAAGTTTACGATAAAGAGTCAAAACAGCGTTTTTCGTTGGAAGACAAAATAAAGGAATTGGTACTTTTAAACAAGCAGATAAGCGATGATGCCAATAACTTGACAAAGGCTTTGAAAGGAGACTCGAAGATTCAAGGAAATTGGGGAGAGATGATTTTAGAGTCGATTTTGGAAAATTCCGGTTTAAGTGAGGGGAGGGAGTATTTCCGTCAGGAATTTTTGCGGGATGAAAACGGTGTGGTTATTCAGAATGAGAACGGGCAACGGATGCAGCCCGATGTCATTGTGAAATATCCGGATAACCGGCAAGTCATTATCGACTCGAAGGTTTCACTTACGGCTTATGCAAATTATGTGTCAAGTGAAACAGACAGTGATAAAGAGCAATGTTTGAAGGCGCATTTGGCATCTATAAAATGTCATATCGATGAACTTAGTCGGAAAGATTATTCGAAATACGATGTGGCAGCACTCGATTTTGTCATGATGTTCATTCCCAATGAGCCGGCTTATGTTTTGGCATTGCAGCACGAGCCTGATTTATGGAATTATGCATACAATAAGAAAGTTGTTCTGATGAGTCCTACCAATCTGATCGCAGCTTTACGTTTGGCGCTCGATTTATGGAAGCGTGAATATCAGGAAAAAAACATTCAGGACATCGTAAAACGTGGTACAGCCTTATATGAAAAGTTTGTAAGTTTTACCGAAACATTCGAAAAAATAGGCGATGCATTAAAGAATGCTTCTACAACGTATGAAACAGCTTTAAATCAGTTGGCAACAGGAAAAGGAAATGTGATACGGCAGGCAGAGATGTTGAGGGAGTTAGGTATTATATCGAAAAAGCAAATATCTCCTCGTTTGCAGAACAATAGTAATGAATAAGTTGACTTATGTCGATACCTTATTGAAGAAAGAAACGTATGTTTTTCCTTTGAGAAGAAATAAACTTGAATAGAAATTTGTGCATTCAAAAAAAAACGGTATCTTTGCATCCGCAATTCGGGGTGTAGCTCAGCCCGGTTAGAGTACGCGTCTGGGGGGCGTGTGGTCGCTGGTTCGAATCCAGTCACCCCGACATTGAAAATCAGCCATTTACAAACAAGTAAGTGGCTGATTTATTTTTAGTGGAACACAAATGGAACACAATGCTTTATAAAGCGTGATGAATATCCTTTTTGATGATTCTTATAAATTTGGTTTTCAAACAGCATATCAATTGAATGCGCAAACGGAAACGCATCCTGTGATTCAACTCATAAATCCATATCCGTCCCTTTTCAAAGCATTCAGGAACGGTCCGTTCAAAGTAATCAAGTTCATCCTTACTTAATGTTTGCCTTTCCCTTAAATAGAAAATCAGGTAGGTATTGATATAATGTTCACGGTCAGGTTCTTCTTCATGCAGCCACTTGACGAACATTTCATAAAATTCCCGGTCTGTTTCAACCTCCTGCTTGAACTCATAAACAAACGGCACAGAACATTGAGTGAGATAATTTATCTCATCCGGACTAAATAATGTGCCGCCCTTTCCGTTTGGAGAATTTGGCACTTTTAGACTTTCAAGAAACTGTCTGAACGGGACTTCAATTTTAGTTACAATCATAAAGTTAATGTTTAATTGCTATTCTTTATACGCAAGGCCAATATCTTTTGCACTGCTTGATTTTTTGTCGCTTGTTGCAATAAACCTAATCGCCTTTGGCCAATTCGACGGTCAGCCGCACGGAATATGTCTGTCAGTCCCCAACGGTCACACTCAAAATGCTTGGTCAGAATCTCAGATGCCGGAGTATCTATATATTCACGTATCAAATCCGAGATATCTGAAACTCCACAAATATGATGAACATTTTCATAAGGATAGTATATGTTCTCATAGTTAGTCTCCGGAATGTGATATTTCATTATTTGTCCCGATGATACGAATTGTTTAGGATAATCAAAAATAATTTCCTTTCCTAATGTTACCCAAAAACGCGGTATATAATTTCCATATTGGCCTATTCGATAAGTGGCACAATGTATTTGGAAATTAATTGTCGGGGTAATTATCAAATATAGTTCTTTTTGTAGTTTACTCCATCTTTTGCACATTACTTCCTATTTGTTTTTATGTCTATTCTTCTTGTTCTATCCGAGGCATATATCTCGAATGCTCTTGTTGTTTACGCATTTTTTCTAATTGACGCTCAAGTTCACGTATCTTTAATTGAGTGAGTTCTTCTTGAACGGAATTGGCTGATGTTGCAGGTGAATTAACAACAACAATATCTTTCGTTTCTTTACGATGCAATACACCAATAGCTATCAAGGTCAGCAATATTGATTCTATCAAGGTGAAAAATACTATCAACACGATTAATTCACCAACTAATTCATCAGAGACAAACTCAAGTAATGAAAATACATCAATTCCTGTTACTTCTTCAAGTAAATAGAATCCTGCCCCTACAGAATTAAACACAAAAAAACAGATAATAAAAAACAACCCAATTGCTCTCATAATGTAATTTCAATTAATTCTATCGACTTCTATCCAACCATGATCATCACGACACATAACCAATATTTCATCACCGTGATCAACAATATTCAAATGTCCACGAATACCTTCATAATAAAGTTTCACTGCTGTATCAACGTACTTCCCTTCAATTACTCCTTTACAGTCCCAAAATTTTATTGGTGCCCTCAAATCTTCTGCATAAGGAAAATCATTCACATATCGCAAACCATTTTCATTATATTGAGGTTTTATGTAATTCCTATAGGTTTCATAATCTATGCGCTCATCATCATATCCGTCAAAGAGTTTATAGCCTAATTGTAATAGTGTAAAGTTTTCTACCTCAATCCAATCCTTATTTTTAAGCGATTTTACAAATGTCCGCCCTTTTTCCTTTTTGGTTTCCACATCCTCCTCGCCTAAATAATAATGCATTACAGCTACATCATCATAATAATAATCTGAATTGTTTTTTGATATTCCCTTTAGGGTCACATCTTCTCCATCTTCAGAAGAAAGGAAAGGCACCTTTAATGCTTGCTCGTAAAGAGCAACATATTCTAACTTATCTGCTTTACTTGTTCGTGTTCTTATCACATTATCTAGCATTAGAAATACAAACAATAGACACAGACGCATTACAGACCAAAAACTAAATGTCTTTTGCGTTATAGGAGCTTTACACCACCTTTCTAAAATCCGCGTTAAAATGTCACATACTAAATAGGAGATAAAGATAATTAGTTTCATCACAATTTAATTTATTTTTACTCACTGTCTAAATTTTCTCATGACATTAGAATTTCTCAAACGTCTGATAAGATTTAAGCTGTGAGCAATTTGCATGAACGACTTATAGACTAAATTTACAGATACCTTTCCGTCAGATAATCGCAGTATGCCTCGTTACCTTCGTAAAAACTCTCCGACAAGTTAGCTATCACTTCCTGATAGGTTATGGCCTTAAAGTGGATATTGTCTTTTTCGGCAATGGAGGCAAACTGGTTTATCTCTTCCTGATGGAGAAAACCGTCGCGTCCAAGTACATCGTACCACAAATAGACAAGATAGAAATTATGCTTCACCCGCAATTCTCGTTTGCCTTGCGCGGCAGGCAAGTCATAATTCTTTTTCAACCCTAAAATGTGCTTGATCAGCTGTGCGGCATCCAGATAACGGAACTTGTTGTATGGAGAAATCTCTTTTGCCAGTTCGTAGAGATTGGGCAGGTCTTCCCATAAAGAAACATCTTCTACATATCTTGTTTTCAGTCCGTCATGCTTGCCTCCGTATGGCTCTGTAAATTTGGATTCGAAAGCAAAATCGAAATCTCCGCAAATCACGACATCAATATTGGCCGGATTCGTATCGGGAAAGATTTTGAACTTTTCTTCAAACTTCATATCCTTATATTCAAGCGGCTTGCTGACTTCCACTATTCTGCTGTCCGTTTCTGAGCCCACATTTTCGTGTACTTTCGTAACAGTCTTTGTCGTAGGCAACTTGCAGGCCGCTAAAAGAGGATATAGGTCTTTCCCTTGCCAATACTGAAACAAATTGACCACAAGGGCTGATGATGAATGGAGGGCTTTCATTTTAGCCCGCCTTTTCCCGCCGTCTTGCGTTTCATTACCATCTCCTTGTCCGTAACATGCAAGGCTGTCTTCCGGCAAAGGTTCAAACAGATTTTGAGCAAGGTCGCTCACATAGTTCTTTTCTCCATCGCTGCCAATGGTTCCGGGCACCAAGTCGAAGCCTTTTCTTTTTGCCCAATTCTGTTGTTTCAACAGAATAAAATCTTTTCCGTTCATAGTCTCACAAAAAAGCACCGCAGGCTCCTTTTACGGTAAGATTCGACAAAAAAGAAAGTGCGGAGCCATCGTTTACCGTGTAGGAGGTTCTGACAAAACCCAGAAACAAATAAACAATACTCCACACTTGTTGAGTATATGTTTTTGGAACATACACCGCCCAAGTGACGAATGTTATTGCTCATCCCTGTTTCTTTGAAACTGTCAGATTTCCTACACAGGATAAAAGCGAAACACTTTCACTATTT
>DXCG01000116.1 GCA_019116145.1 Candidatus Phocaeicola gallistercoris | reverse complement strand
TCCCAATACCATTACATGCTGTAATCTCTTCTGCGGATGCATTGCCACTTATATGGCTTTTCAAGGAGATTATTCCTATGCATTTCTTTTTATTATTTTAGGAGCTGTTTTCGATTTCTTCGATGGTATGGTAGCACGTTTGCTACATGTTTCTTCTCCATTAGGTAAAGAATTGGATTCCTTAGCCGATGATATCACTTTTGGTATCGCACCATCTGCCATGATTTTCTCACTCTTTAAAGAAATTCACTACCCGGCATTTATCAGTTGTGCAAGCACATGGCTTCCCTACACAGCTTTTCTTATATCAGTATTTTCAGCTTTACGGCTTGCCAAGTTCAATCTTGACACACGACAAACATCCTCTTTCATTGGAATGCCGACCCCCGCAAATACTCTTTTTTGGGCTTCACTGATTGTCGGAGGTCATGATATGCTTGTTTCACCTCACTTTAATGCGGGCTATTTATTTATCTTAGTAATTATCATGTCATTATTACTTGTTGCAAAAATTCCTATGTTCGCCCTTAAATTCAAGGATTTAACATGGAAAAACAATAAAATCCGCTATATATTCCTTATAGGATGTATCCCCTTGCTATGCATCTTTCAGCTAAGCGGTTTAGCCGCTGTCATTTTATGGTATTTCATATTGTCATGCTGTGCATATAAAAAATAATTAAATCCACAGTCATGGCATACTTATTGCTGTATTTACCATAAAACAACAACATCATGTTTCATATTGTTTCTTTTATACTCTTTTTTTTCCTTTTACTGGTTATTCTATTTTTTTTGATAGGATTCACGTTGATTTCTAAAGTATTGCGGTCTTTTTTTCATTCCAAACACAAAAAATCGCAAGAAACATTCAATCAAACATACCAAAAATCATGGAATGACAATCCATCAAAAACCAATAACAATGAAAAGAAGTCTTTTTATACATCGCATAAAAAGAAAAACAAGAAAATATTCGATGATGATGAAGGGGAGTACATCGATTTTGAAGAAATAAAAAAATAACAAAAAACATGCTGGTCTTTGCTGAAAAAAGTCTGCATGTTTTTTTAAAAGCTGCCGACTTAAGTCCCCACTTTTCTTGAGATATTTTATCTTTTCATACGAAAAAAATCTTTCATTAGAGCGGCACATTCATCTGACAGTACGCCTTGTATAATTTCCGTTTTCGGATGTAAAGCATGAGGAGCATATATTTGATAGCCTCGTTTTTCATCGGTCGCACCAAACACCAGTTTTCCCACTTGTGCCCATCCGATAGCTCCCGCACACATAACACAAGGTTCTACTGTTACATACAAAGCACAATCTTTTAAATATTTACTGCTAAGCGCATCGGAAGCGGCTGTAATTACTTGCATCTCAGCATGCGCAGTCACATCACACAGCAATTCTGTCAGATTATGACCACGCGCAATAATCCGATCTCTACAAACCACCACAGCTCCTACTGGTATTTCTCCTTGTTCCATCGCTTTTCGTGCCTCTGCAAGAGCCTGCCTCATATAAAACATATCGTCTGCCATACTTACCTGCGCATATCATGTTCTTTAAACAAAGTAGGATAATCTTCTTCCATCTTTTCATAAATAAACGACAATATCGTCTCCCGAAGCCAGCGAGCCTTGTTCTCTATCTGATATTTTTTAAGATACCGATCCACAATCTGCGCTTCTTCCTCACTCATCAAACAAACCATCCGTTGCTTTCGCGGAGGGCATGTAGACGGAACTTTTTTCCTTTTTTTCCCGTTATTCATCATGACGATTACAAATTTAATGCACTTCCCGTAAATAAGAAACAGAAATTCTTTATTTTTGCAAAAAACAACTGCATGGCTGCACATAATGAATTAGGGAAAGAAGGAGAATATTTAGCTGCTACATATCTGACAGAAAAAGGATACTGCATCTTACACAGAAATTGGTTTGCAGGAAAACGAGATTTAGATATTGTCGCACAAAAAGGAAATGAATTAATCATTGTAGAAGTTAAAACACGACGAAATAATTTATTTGGCATTCCTTCCGATGCCCTGACCAATAGGAAAATACACAATATTATATCGGCAACAGATGCATACATCAAGCAGTATCAAATAGACATGCCGGTACGCTTCGATGTAATTACAATAATCGGCAGCCACCCCCCTTACCAAATAGAACATATCCCCAATGCTTTTTTACCTCCTTTATGGGAATGAATTTCACAAAATCATGGACATAGAAACAATTAGAACATATTGCTTAAAGAAAAAAGCCGTAACCGAATGTTTCCCTTTCGATGACATAAACTTGGTTTTCAAAGTTGTCGACAGAATGTTTTTACTTATCGACCTAAATCGCCCGAACTACATAAGCGTAAAATGTAACCCGGACTATGCTATCGAACTAAGAGATTCTTACCAAGGGATTGCCGGTGCTTATCATTTCAATAAAAAATATTGGAATCAAATAGCACTTGACAATGATGTTCCCGATCAACTTATCCGGAAATTGATAGATCATTCTTACGAGGAGGTCATAAAAAAATTCACACGCAAGCAAAAACAAATCTACAATGAATTATCCTAAACCTATATTCATACCGGAAACCATTTCTACCAACACGCTTTTAGCAGAAATGTGCAATAAAGAACATGTTCTTGAACTAACAAGTATTTATACTGCATATCAAACATCAGGGCGCGGACAACGAGGGAATGGATGGGAATCGGAAGCCGGAGCGAACCTGCTTTTTAGCTTCGTTGTATATCCGACTTTCTTGGAAGCCAACCGACAATTTCTACTTTCACAAATCACAGCTTTGGCACTATATAAAGTTTTATCCCAATATACCGACCATATCTCCATAAAATGGCCGAACGACATTTATTGGAAAGACAAAAAATTATGCGGAACTTTAATAGAAAACGATTTGACCGGAACATTCATCAACCGGTCAATATCGGGTACTGGCATCAACCTAAATCAGGAAAAGTTCGTGAGCAACGCCCCCAACCCTATTTCACTTAAACAAATAACCCACCAAAATTATGATCCATACACCATACTAATTCAATCCATGCAATGGATTGCCCATTATTATACCTTACTGAAATCGGGAAAAACAAATGAAATAATTACCAGTTACCAAACAGTTCTTTACAGGAAAAACGGTTTCTATCCTTACCAAGACAAAGAAGGCATTTTTTATGCACGCATTTGTAATGTTGAGGAAAATGGCAAATTAATATTAGAAGATGAAAAAAGCAGAAAAAGAACCTATCTGTTTAAAGAAGTGAGTTTTGTATTATAAAAGTAAATTCTCATGTCGCCTACCAGCAAACAAATACTTCATATTGCCATACCGTCTATCATTTCGAATATCACCATCCCATTGCTTGGTTTGGTCGATGTAGCTATTGTAGGACACCTCGGATCGGCTTCATACATCGGAGCTATAGCCTTAGGTGGAATGCTTTTCAACATGATTTATTGGATTTTCGGTTTTTTACGCATGGGAACCAGTGGACTGACAGCACAATCGTACGGAGGTCATAACATGAAAGAAGTTACCCATGTTTTAATGCGCTCGTTGAGTATCGGAATGCTGCTGGCATGTTTACTGTTGATTTTGCAATACCCTATCCGAATTATAGCTTTTCATTTTATCAGTGCCAGCGTAGAAGTACAACATTTATCAGCAACTTACTTCCATATCTGTATATGGGGAGCTCCGGCTACATTAGGTTTATATAGTTTATCCGGATGGTTCATTGGAATGCAAAACGCCAAATATCCCATGTATATTGCCATCACTCAAAATATTGCCAACATAATTGCAAGCACATTTCTCGTATTTGTCTGCAACATGAAGATAGAAGGAGTAGCAATTGGTACGCTTATTGCACAATATGCCGGTCTTTTTATGGCATTTTTATTATGGTTGCATCATTATGGCTACTTACGGAAATACATCCATTTCAAAAATTTATTTGAACATACAGCCATGAAACGCTTTCTCCAAGTCAATCGTGATATTTTCTTCCGCACCATCTGCTTGGTAACCGTTACTGTTTTCTTTACTTCCACAGGGGCTTCCTACGGCGATGTACTGTTGGCGGTCAACACGCTCCTGATGCAACTCTTTACCCTTTTCTCGTATATCATGGACGGCTTTGCTTATGCAGGCGAAGCACTTACCGGGAAATGCGTTGGAACTGCCGATAGAAAAGAATTACATAATACCGTCCGTCATTTGTTCAGATGGGGCATTGCCTTGGCTCTTTTATTCACCTTTCTCTATGCTACAGGAGGAAAAGAATTTCTCGGCTTATTAACCAACGATTCGACCGTACTATCCGTATCTGCCAGTTATTTTTATTGGGTATTAGCCATACCGCTTGTCGGATTTTCTGCCTTCTTGTTAGATGGCATTTGCATCGGTCTGACTGCCACCGGAGCCATGTTAAAAGCCATGATTATTGCATCGGTAAGTTTCTTTCTTATATACTGGAGTATGTATAGTACCTTAAACAATCATGCTTTATGGTTGAGCTTTATTTCATATTTATTATCACGCAGCATAATACAAGCCTTTCTATTACGGAAATATAAAGACATTACTACCTAAACATATTCTGCAAACATCAAATATGGCAGATATTTTACTTGCGCGTCGTTCAAGCTAAAATAATCTATGTCTTCACGAAAGAGTTCAAAAATCATTACTTATAAATAAAAAGACTTCCGACATTTATTTCTAAATTTGTCAGAAATTAAAAAATAAAACAGATATGGCAAAATTTAAACGTATTTTATTAAAACTCAGTGGCGAGAGTTTAATGGGGAAACAGAAATATGGTATTGATGAAACGCGATTGGAAGAATATGCAACTCAAATCAAGGAGATACACGATTTAGGCGTTCAGGTAGGAATTGTCATAGGGGGAGGCAATATCTTCCGCGGATTGACCGGAGCAGGCAAAGGCTACGATCGTGTAAAAGGCGATCAGATGGGCATGTTGGCGACTGTCATAAACAGTTTAGGACTAAGTTCTGCTTTGGTTGCAGCCGGTGTTAAAACACGGGTACTCACAGCCATTCGCATGGAACCCATCGGCGAATTTTATACCAAATGGAAAGCTATCGAAGCAATGGAAAACGGTGAAGTGGTTATCATGTCGGGAGGAACAGGAAATCCGTTCTTTACCACTGATACCGGTTCATCGCTCAGGGGCATTGAAATAGAAGCAGACGTTATGCTAAAAGGTACACGGGTTGACGGCATTTATACGGCCGACCCGGAAAAAGACCCTGCAGCAACCAAGTTTGATGAAATAACATACGATGAAATTTTATCGCGCGGACTGAAGGTTATGGACTTGACTGCTACCTGTATGTGCAAAGAAAACAATCTACCTATCATTGTTTTCGACATGGATACGGTAGGAAATCTGAGAAAAGTCATTGCCGGCGATGAAAAAATAGGCACGCTCGTACACAATTAATGCCTGCAAATATATAAGAAAAGCCCTTGAACTTTTTCTTTTTCCATTTCACCTTTTAGAAAAAAGTTCAAGGGCTTTTTGTATTGTTATATTAAAATCTACAATTCTAATCTACAGCATTCTCCATTTTGCATACGAGACACTGTATAAAGCTCAGAGACAGGTATTCCACACACTACAGCACGTATCGAACGATTTATTAATCCATGCGCTACAACAAGCAAACGAGTATTTTGATAATTCCCACGAATAAAATCCACGCACTGTTCTGCCCGATGGTAAAGCATTTCACGTGTTTCCGCATTTTCCGGATAACAAGATTTATCGACCGAATCAATTGGAAGCCCCGTCCAGCTCCCCCAATTAATTTCGCGCAATAAAGGTGTTATCTTCCAAGGTAAATGCCGTGAGCCTACAGCCAGCCGAACTGTCTCAACCACCCGATCTAAATCGCTGCTCAATATGCCATCCAACGGAATATCTTTTAAATATTCTCCCAATGCAATAGCCTGCTGTTTTCCCTCATCTGTCAACCGACCGGGCAAATGCCCTTGAAATATACGGCAAACATTTTCTTCAGTCTGACCATGGCGTGCCAAATATACTTCAACCATACATTAGTCGTCCATCAATTTCCGATAACGCACACGTTTAGGTTCTACATTTCCCATCCGTTTTATTTTATTCTCCTCGTACTCCGTATAAGACCCTTCAAAGAAAAAGACCTCGCTATTCCCTTCAAAAGCCAAAATATGCGTGCAAATACGGTCAAGGAACCAACGGTCATGGCTAATCACGACAGCACATCCGGCAAAATCTTCCAAACCTTCTTCAAGTGCTCGCAGCGTATTCACATCAATGTCATTGGTCGGTTCGTCAAGCAGTAATACATTTCCCTCCTCTTTCAGAGCCATAGCCAAATGCAAGCGGTTTCGTTCTCCACCGGAAAGTTTTCCACAAAGTTTCTCCTGATCTGCCCCGGAAAAATTAAACCGGCTCAGATAAGCCCGTGCATTTACATCGCGATTGCCCATACGAATCAAATCATTCCCTCCACTTATTACTTGATAAACCGTCTTATTGGGATCGATATCTTTATGCTGCTGATCTACATAAGCAATTTTTACAGTTTCACCTACTTCAAAAGTTCCTTTATCCGGCTTTTCAAATCCCATAATCAATCGGAACAATGTTGTTTTTCCCGCTCCGTTCGGTCCGATTACACCTACAATTCCATTGGGTGGGAGCATGAAATTCAAATCATCGAATAATAATTTATCGCCATACGCCTTAGCAACATGTTGTGCTTCTATGACTTTATTTCCTAAGCGAGGCCCGTTCGGAATGAATATTTCCAATTTTTCTTCTTTCTCTTTCACATCCTCATTCAATAGTTTATCATACGAATTCAGACGTGCTTTCCCTTTTGCATGACGTGCTTTAGGAGCCATTCTTACCCACTCTAACTCACGCTCCAAGGTTTTTCTTCGTTTACTTGCAACTTTTTCTTCCATCTCCAAACGCTTGGTTTTCTGTTCCAACCAACTGGAATAATTACCTTTCCAAGGAATTCCTTCACCACGATCAAGCTCAAGTATCCATCCTGCCACATGATCTAAAAAGTATCTGTCATGCGTTACGGCAATAACAGTTCCTTCATATTGCTGCAAATGTTGCTCTAACCAGTCAATGCTTTCTGCATCTAAATGGTTAGTAGGTTCATCGAGCAACAATATATCCGGTTTTTGAAGTAATAAGCGACACAACGCAACCCTACGGCGTTCTCCTCCGGATAAATTCTTCGCCAACTGGTCTTCTGCCGGACAACGTAAAGCATCCATGGCGCGTTCCAATTTGCTATCTATATTCCAAGCATCGGTTGCATCGATTATATCTTGCAATTCGGCTTGCCGCGTGAACAACCCGTTCATTTTATCCGGGTCTTCATAATATTCGGGTAAACCAAATTTCTGATTTATTTCCTCATATTCTGTCAGTGCATCTACAATCGGTTTTACCCCTTCCATAACAATCTCCTTGACTGTTTTTGAATCGTCTAAATAGGGTTCTTGCGGCAGATACCCCACAGAATACCCGGGAGAAAAGACCACTTCACCCTGATAATTCTTATCCAATCCGGCAATGATTTTCAGCAAAGTAGACTTACCTGATCCGTTCAATCCGATAATTCCTATTTTTGCACCATAGAAAAACGAAAGATAAATATCTTTCAGTACTTGCTTATTATTCGAGAATGACTTACTCACTCCCACCATCGAGAAAATAATCTTTTTATCGTCTGCCATTACTTATTGCTTTTATATATTTATTAATATTGCTCCAAATCATTCGGAAAACCACATGTTTTTACATCCGAAACATATTGCCTCACCGCATCAGTCATAACCGTATTCAAATCGGCATACTTCCGCAAAAATTTCGGGCTAAACCCTTTATTCATACCTAACATATCGGCCACTACCAAGACTTGTCCGTCGACCTGACTTCCTGCACCAATACCGATAACCGGGATACTCAATTCACCCGCCACACGAGCCGCCAATGTTGCAGGAATTTTCTCCAAAACCAATCCGAAGCAACCAGCTTCTTCCAATAAATGCGCGTCACGAACCAATTTTTCTGCTTCTGCATCTTCTTTGGCACGTACACCATACGTTCCATACTTATGAATAGATTGTGGCATCAACCCCAAGTGCCCCATTACCGGTATTCCGGCATTGATAATACGACGGACAACATCGATAATTTCTTCTCCCCCTTCCAATTTCAAAGCATCTGCTCCGGTTTCCTTTATCATTCGAACAGCATTGTCTACACCTTCGAAAGGATTCGATTGATAAGAACCAAAAGGCATATCTACAACCACCAAAGCATGTTGTACACCTCTTACCACAGACCTTCCGTAAAGAATCATTTCATCGACAGTAATAGGAAGTGTTGTCGCATTGCCTACCATCACATTTGAAGCCGAATCACCGACCAATATCACATCGACACCGGCACCATCTACAATTTTTGCAATTGTGTAATCATAAGAAGTCAGCATAGCTATTTTTTCTTTTTGCTGCTTCATTGCCAACAAATGATGAGTTGTCACTTTACGAGCGTCATCTGAGAGATATTTTGTCATTATCTGAATAAATTTAAATTAAACTCACTTTTCTTTTTGTTTTCTTTGCAAAAGTACAATTTTTAAAAGAAGAAAAAGAAAAAAGTAGAATATTCGGGTCTTTTTTCTGTTCCCATCCAAAAACATAACGGTGTTTATTCTTAAGGCCCTTGGACTTTTATAAAAAGCCCATGGGCTTTTTCTTGGAATCTGCAGAGAAATTAGCCTAATTTAACAACCAAACATTGATAAATATTCCTCCAGATATACTAATTTTGCACCGCCAAAAAACAAGAATATGGAAAAAAACAATCCACACACGTTAGGGAGCGCCCCAATAGGTAAACTTTTACTTCAATATTCTATTCCGGCAATTATCGGAATGACATTAACATCGCTTTATAATATCATAGACAGTATTTTCATTGGTCACGGTGTAGGAGCATTGGCCATTTCTGGTTTAGCTATCACATTCCCACTCATGAACTTACTTGTAGCATTTTGTACACTGGTCGGTGTAGGAGGTGCAACCATCTCATCTATCCGATTGGGACAAAAAGATGTAAAAGGGACAGAAGACATTTTAGGAAACGTTACCATTCTTTGTGTTATTAATGCCATTTTTTATGGAGGGATTACCCTCATTTTCTTAGACCCGATACTCTATTTCTTTGGAGCAAGTGAAAGCACCCTTCCATACGCCCGCGACTTTATGCAAATCATTTTATTAGGAAGTCCTATTTCTTATGTCATGATAGGACTTAATAATATTATGCGTGCTACCGGATATCCTAAAAAAGCTATGCTTTCATCTATGCTGACAGTAGGATGTAACATTATATTAGCCCCTATTTGTATCTTTGTCTTAAACTGGGGTATTCGAGGAGCAGCTTTGTCGACCATCGCATCTCAATTCATCGGAATGATTTGGGTTTTACACCATTTCGCTTCTTCCAAAAGCTATATCCGTTTTAAACGTCCCAGCTTTAAACTAAAAAAGAAAATCATTCTAAATATTTTCAGTATCGGCATGTCTCCTTTTGTAATGAATGTATGTGCCTGCTGCATTGTTATTTTTATTAATAACCGCCTGCTAAATTATGGAGGCGACTTAGCCATTGGTGCTTTTGGCATATTAAACCGCATTCAAATGTTATTTGTCATGATTGTCATGGGCATAACAATGGGAATGCAACCCATTACCGGATATAATTACGGAGCATTGCGTTTCGACAGGGTAAAACGCACTCTTAAATTAGGGATCATAGCAGGAACAAGTATCACAACTGCAGGATTTTTAATAAGCGAACTATTCCCGGAAGTGCTTGTCGGAATGTTTACAACCAATCATGAGCTAACCGAACAAGCCAAATTATCGCTCCAAATTGGCGTCATGGCATTTCCTGTGGTAGGAAGTCAAATCATTATTACCCAATTCTTCCAATCAATTGGGAAAGCAACCGTCTCAATATTCCTTTCATTATCGCGACAATTATTATTCCTTTTGCCGGGACTTGCATTATTCCCGCCCCTATATGGAGTAGAAGGTGTTTGGTTCAGTATGCCTTCGTCCGATTTTTTAGCATTTATCACCGCTTTAATTATGTTGCTTTACCACTTCAAACAAATAAAAAAGAAAAGCCTATCGTCAGCCCAAACACAACAAAGCAATATTTAAAAACGATACAATCCCGGCGATAACATACAACAAAATCTTACTATACTGCGAGTTTACATACTTCCCCATTACATGAGTGGAAGAAGTCAACGACACTTGCAAGAAAACCGTAAAGGGCAACTGAATACTTAATATCATTTGAGAAACAAGCAATCCGTCAAAAGGATTCTTTATAAACAGAATAATAATCAAAGCAATCCCTAAAGACAACAAAACTCCTATACGGGAATGAACGTCTTTAATATGATATGACTCATTGAATATCCCTGCAAATATCGATCCGGCAGCCATTCCGCTTGTTACTGTCGAAGAAATACTTGCCATAAGCAAAGCTAAAGCAAATATTGTCCCAGCTTGATTCCCCAATAACGGGTCGAGCAAAGATTTTGCCTGTTGTAATTCACTTACTTGCATGTGATTATAAAAAAACGTAGCGGCTGCCAATAAAATCATTGCACTATTGATAGCCCATCCCACACCCATAGAAAACAATGTATCATAAAACTCATATTTCAAATATTTACGAATAGAAACCTCACTCTTTTTATTATACTCCCTACTTTGTACAACCTCGGAATGCAAGAAAAGATTGTGCGGCATTACAACAGCTCCTAATATACTCATAACTATCAACATACTGCCTTCCGGTATACAAGGCGTAACACTGGAACGAACAGCAAGTGGCCAATCGATATCAACCAAAAACAATTCATACAAGAAAGAAAGCCCGATTACAGAAACAAAGGCAATAATTCCTCTTTCAATACGCTTATATGAATTGGTAAACAATAATATGCAAACAAAAATAGTTATCAATACCGCACCTATACTTATAGGGATATCAAACAACATTTCCAGAGCAATAGCCCCACCCAATATCTCTGCAAGTGAAGTAGATACAGATGCAATTACCGCACTTCCCAATACAGGACGGGAAATCCACTTAGGAGTATATTTACTTGCGGCTTCACTTAAACATAACCCTGTTACTATTCCAAGATGAGCAACATTATGTTGAAGTATAACAAGCATAATGGTTGAAAGTGTTACAACCCATAACAGGCTGTAACCGTAATCAGCTCCTGCAGCAAAATTGGAAGCCCAGTTCCCCGGATCAATAAAACCAACCGTTACAAGCAAACCGGGACCGATATAACGAAAGATATCCAATCCTCCTAAATAACGTTGGTGATCTTTACGCTTTAACTCTTTTATTAAATTCTTCAACATTATGATAGGACTTTATTGTTATTTTCTATTCAAAAATGAAATTCAAACTTAATTGCCGGTTATCTGACTTTTTATACTGCTTAGGCAATAACAATTCTTTCACACGTGCAGCACCTAACTCACAAATCGTCTTTTCCGGCAACTCATTACATGTTATAAAATATTTGGCTTTTTTTATAACCACTCCTATTTTCTTTAAATCGTAAAAACCTATACGGGAAAAACGCCGTGAAGAAACAATCATTTTTGCCGATTTTACACCGATGCCCGGAACACGGATTAGCATCTCATAATCGGCAGTACATATATTTACCGGAAAACATTCGGGATGACGCAAAGCCCATGCCAACTTCGGATCGATATCCAATGGAAGATTTGGAATATGCTCATCGACCAATTCACTGACATCAAACTGATAAAAACGTAATAACCAATCGGCTTGATACAAACGGTTTTCACGAACAAGAGGAGGTTGTTTCAATGCAGGTAAACGCTTATCGTATGTATTAACAGATACATAACCCGAATAATACACCCTTTTCATGGTCATGCATTGATACAATCTCGTTGATACATTCAAAATATCCTTATCTGTTTCATCGGTAGCACCTACAATCATCTGAGTGCTTTGTCCTGCAGGAGCAAATCGTGGCGCATACCGATAATGACGACGTTCTTCTTTATTTTCCAGAACTCCCTGTTGTATATAACTCATGGGACGATATACACTTTGGTGATCTTTCTCCGGTGCAAGACGTTTCAAATTAACTTCTGTAGGGATTTCAAGGTTCACACTCAATCGGTCGGCATATAATCCTGCCTGACGGACAAGCTCCCGGCTTGCTCCCGGGATACTTTTCAAATGAATATACCCGTTAAAATGATAAAGCTCGCGCAAATCTTTCGCCACACGCACCAAACGCTCCATGGTATAATCGGGATTACGAACCACCCCCGAACTCAAGAAAAGTCCCTCTATATAATTCCGACGATAAAATTCAATGGTAAGTTCAACCAATTCGCTGACAGAGAATGTTGCACGAGGTATATCATTGCTAATCCGATTGATGCAATAAGCACAATCGTATATGCAATAATTCGTAAGCATGATTTTAAGCAACGAAATACACCGCCCATCATCCGAAAAGCTATGGCAGATGCCCCATCCGCCAACCGTATTCCCAAGCCCTCCTTTTGTATTTCTACGCACAGTGCCACTTGAAGCACAAGACACATCATACTTAGCCGATTCTGCCAATATCCTTAATTTTTGTAGTGTCTGTTCATTCATTCTCGTCCTCTTTATCACTTCTCAAATTCAAATTTAAAGAGAGATTACTACCTCCACAAATTTTTCATGAAAAATGTTGTAACTTTGCAGCGCAAAAATAAAAAACGTCTTCACAAAATTGTGAAGTTGTCATGACAAAAAAGGATAACAAATATTTATAAGTATGTGGTTAGTTTTAGCATTCTGCTCGGCTGTTCTATTAGGCTTTTATGATGTATGTAAGAAAAAATCGCTTAACAATAATGCCGTTCTACCGGTATTAGCCCTCAATACTCTTTTCTCAAGCCTGATTTTTCTTCCATTCATACTTGTATCTCATTTTAAACCTGAATTTCTTAAACATACTATTTTTTATGTTCCACCTATAGAGTCGATTGAGACACATGGATTTATCTTCCTGAAATCGCTCATCGTACTATCATCATGGACATTAGGCTATTTCGGAATGAAGCACCTCCCTCTGACAATCGTAGGACCAATCAATGCCACACGTCCTGTAATGACCTTGTTAGGAGCTTTACTTATTTTTCACGAACAACTGAATGCTTATCAATGGATTGGTGTTTTAATGGCAGTTCTATCGTTTTTCATGTTAAGCCGGTCGGGAAGAAAAGAAGGTATCAGTTTTACTCATAACCATTGGATATGGTTCATTGTTCTTGCAGCCGTACTGGGAGCCGTAAGCGGCCTTTATGATAAATATCTCATGGGAAGATTTAATAACATGATCATCCAGTCATGGTACAATATATACCAATTTTTTATGATGGGCGGAGTTCTTATGTTTCTATGGTGGCCTAAACGCAAAACCACAACTCCTTTTCACTGGAATTGGTGCATTATTCTGATTTCCATATTCCTTTCGGCTGCCGATTTTGTATATTTCTATGCACTTAGTGAAAAGGATTCCATGATTTCCATCATCTCAATGATTCGGAGAAGCAGTGTTGTTGTTTCATTCTTATGCGGAGCTGTTTTATTCCGCGAAAAGAATCTAAAAAGCAAAGCTATCGACTTAATATTAGTACTGATCGGTATGATTTTCCTCTACATCGGAAGCAAATGACATTAAAGAGTAACGCGCAATCCGTCAAATCCCAAATGAACATGCGGCGGCAACGTTGCGTTTACTTTCTCATGCAACCCTATTTGATGACACATGTGAAGAAAATAAGTATCGGTCGGAGCTATACGTTTAACCTGAGCCAACGCTTCCGACAATGATTGATGAGTAGAATGAGGCGTAATACGCAAAGCATTCATCATTAAACAGTTTAAGTCTTGCAAATAATTGTACGATTCTTCCGGCAAAGTAAGCATGTCGGTTATCCAAGCCATATCACCAATACGATATCCTAAGATGGGCAATTTCCCATGCATGACACGGAAAGGCATAACTTCGACAGCACTCCCCAATGATGAGCGGATATAAAAAGATTCAAAAGGCTTCACTTCAACAAGTGATACATCGGGTATCCCCGGATATTGATGCTCTACGAAAC
The DNA here is from genome assembly GCA_019116145.1 of Candidatus Phocaeicola gallistercoris. Lineage (GTDB taxonomy): Bacteria > Bacteroidota > Bacteroidia > Bacteroidales > Bacteroidaceae > Phocaeicola > Phocaeicola gallistercoris. The sequence continues at coordinate 32,484 of DXCG01000116.1, read as the reverse complement.
AATACGACATACGCTTCCGCAAATGATCGGCTGTATAAGATTCTGCATACACGGGTATATCACGAAATACGCTAAAAGGACGAAGATCGTCTAATCCTCCCACATGATCATAATGTTCATGGGTTATCAATACACCATCTATAGGACGAAAATCGTTTAAACGAATCATCTGTTCCCGAAAATCCGGACCACAATCAATCAATATTCTCACGCCATCAACATCAACTAAACCAGAACAACGTAAACGCTTGTCATGAGGGTCTTTACTTAAACACACGTTGCATGTGCATCCTATTTGTGGCACACCGGTAGATGTTCCACTACCTAATATCGTAATCTGCATCTTCCCTTCTTTTTTAAATATAATTGACTTCAGGATATATCATTATCCCGAATTTATCAAAAACTGAAGCTGCAATCAGAGCAGCCAAATCCATGACCTCTTTCCCCGTGGCTCCACCCCTATTTACTAATACTAAAGCCTGATGCTCATGAACTCCGACACGACCAATCGTTTTCCCTTTCCATCCACATCGGTCAATCATCCATCCTGCCGGAATCTTTACTTTATTTTCACAAACCGGATAACATGGCATATCCGGATAACTGCCACATAAATCATCGTACTGCGTTTTCTGAATAATGGGATTCATAAAAAAACTACCGGCATTCCCTATTTGTACAGGATCGGGCAATTTCCGCTCTCTGATTCTCCGGATCACTTCACGTAAACTTTCAAGTGTTAAGCTTCCCTCCATAGCAGCCAATTCTGTGCGAATATTCCCATAATCTAAATTCCACTTCGCCTTTTTACTAAAACGATATGTTACATCTGTTATAATGTACTGACCTTTCAATTCTTTTTTGAAAACACTTTCCCGATAAGCGTAACAACATTCTTCGTTTGTAAAAGTACGAGATGTCCCATCGGACACACAAACAGCACTCACCGAAACTATCAAATCTTTAACTTCTACACCATAAGCTCCAATGTTTTGAACGGCCGAAGCACCTACTTCTCCCGGTATAAAAGACAGATTTTCGGCTCCATACCATTTATTACTTACTGCATAGGCTACCACATCATCCCATTTCTCACCACTCCCTACACAAACATCAACATACTCTGAAGTCTCATTTACAACTTCATAGCCTTTTATTGCTGAATGCAATACAGTTCCGCGATAATCGGACGTAAAGAGCAAATTACTTCCTCCTCCAATACAAAGCAACGGCAAACGGCTTTCATTTATGCCGCTTACTAAAAAGTTGACCAATTCTTCCGGTGTTTCATATTCAACAAAACAAGCAGCCCGAGCGTCAATACCAAAAGTATTATGATGCAATAGCGAGTAATTATGAATTATCTTCATGACACTGTTTTTCAATCGCTTAAATCTTCAAACCGAATTAATTTCCAAATACCATTTATCTTCCTGAAATAAAGAGTATTGTTAAATCCGTTTCCAAATCCTTTTATTTCAATGATTTTTAAATCCGACTCAGGATCATCCTTTTGTCCGTAGTGGATATCGGTCAACCGTTCTTTCAGTAACGGCGGACAAAAAGAGAACCATTGCCCTTTATTCAGCACTGTTTCCAATATTTGGAAATCATCTTCCGGATCGACTGTCACAAATGCCAAAGGTTCTTGTATCCGTTCTAACTGGAAAATCGAATCGTTTGCAAAACGGGTATAGAAATCGAAAAAGTTTTCTTCCTCGCTATCCGGGTAATTCAAATCTTCTTGATTAATCGCTTCAAGGAACCATCTCTCATGAATCCGCTGGAAATAATAGCGTTTTATTTTCTTCATTCTCAGATAAATCCAGTCGACTTGCACACTATATAGCCCGGTGTCTTTCTCCATTTCCATATCTTCCTCATCATCGAAAAGTATGGTATAAATCAAATCCCGACTAAACATTGGATCGTAATTCCAATCATCTTTTTCTGTTTGAATAATTTCTTTTCCCTTATAATAAGAAATAGGAAATACAATACGTGAACGCTGAAACCGTTCATCAGATGCAAAATTGTAAAAGAAATCGGCAAAACTCTCATCAGCCGTAACAGGAATAATTTCTTCTGCATTCGGCACCGTATCATGTACTATTACCGTATCCGGGACATGACTTACCGAGTCTATTTGCTTTGTCAACATCTCGAAAGGATCAATATTTTGCTTTTTTCCTCCACACGATGTTATAAGAACCAACAAGCAACACCCCAACCATATTTTTTTCATCGCTTTCAATTATGGAAAATCATGTGCAAAAATACATTTTTTTCAATATTACGTCACAATAGATAAACAGTTTTCTTTTTTATCAAGAGAAAAAGAAAAAATTTCAGTTTAAATCCTTAACTTTGCGCCGATAAAAGAATAAAAATATGCTGGCAAAAATAGAACAATTACTTCAGGAAGTAGAAAGCATGACCGCTTCCAATACAGAAGAACTTGAAGCTCTCAGAATTAAATATTTAGGAAAAAAAGGTGCCATCAATGCATTGATGACCGATTTTAGGAACGTACCTGCCGAAAAGAAAAAAGAAGTAGGTATGAAACTGAATGAACTTAAGAGCCGTACCCAAGAACGCATCGCCGCTTTAAAAGAAGCAAATGAAAGTCAAGATAATGGCATCAGCGAACTGGATTTAACGCGCACGGCTTATCCCATCAAATTGGGGACACGCCATCCGTTGACTATTGTACGCAACAAAATAATAGATATATTCTCTCGGATGGGATTCACTATTGCAGAAGGACCTGAAGTTGAAGATGATTTACACGTATTCACGTCTTTGAATTTTGCAGCCGATCACCCTGCACGCGACATGCAAGATACTTTCTTTATTGATGTCAATAAAGAAGACGTTACTAAAAATGTAATTTTACGTACGCACACCAGTAGCGTTCAAGTACGCACAATGGAAAAAACACAACCGCCTATCCGCATTATTTGTCCGGGACGTGTTTACAGAAACGAAGCCATCAGCTACCGTGCCCACTGCTTCTTCCATCAAGTAGAAGGATTGTATATAGATAAAAACGTATCTTTCAGCGACTTAAAACAGGTATTACTTCAGTTTTCCAAAGAGATGTTTGGTGCAGAAACCAAAATCCGTCTCCGCCCGTCGTATTTCCCTTTCACCGAACCAAGTGCAGAAATGGATATCAGCTGCGATATTTGTGGAGGTAAAGGATGCCCATTCTGTAAATATACCGGTTGGGTAGAAATATTAGGATGCGGCATGGTAGACCCCAACGTACTTGAAGCATGTGGCATAGACAGTAAAATTTATAGTGGATATGCTTTCGGTATGGGAGTAGAACGTATCACAAACTTAAAATACAAAGTAAAAGACTTGCGAATGTTCTCGGAAAATGATATCCGCTTCCTTAAAGAGTTTGAAATGGCTTACTAATATACCATCTTTTCGCATAAAACTTTTAAGGACACCTAATCATATTTCAAGTAAAAGAACCTTAAATGAGAATATAAAAATCAAGTGAAAACACATCGTTTTCACTTGATTTTTGCTTTATACATAACCTCATAAAATAAATTGATTACTTTCAAAACCTGTTGAAAGATATAAAAAAAACAGCTCATTGTTTTATGGAAACCAATCGTCTCATAACACCAAGCTATTGTTATATACTGACAGCCAATTTTCTACTTTATTTCGGATTTTGGTTATTGACACCCGTATTACCGTTTTACCTTTCAGAAATTTTCAATGCATCCAATTCAACAATCGGGATTGTATTATCGTGTTATACTATTTCATCCCTGCTTATCCGGCCTTTTTCAGGATATTTCATGGATACCTTTGCACGCAAACCTCTGTATTTATTCGCCTATTTCATTTTTACGTCTATTTTTGCCGGTTATATGCTGGCAAGCACCTTAACATGGTTTATTCTTTTACGAATAATCCATGGACTCTCGTTTGGTATGGTTACTGTAGGAGGAAATACAATCGTCATCGACATCATGCCTTCCTCACGAAGAGGAGAAGGATTAGGTTATTACGGATTGGCAAACAACATTGCAATGTCTATCGGTCCCATGTTCGGATTGTTCTTACATAATGCAGGAACTCCTTATATCATTATATTTTCCTATTCATTGGGCGCATGCCTTTTAGGACTTCTCATCGCCGGATTAGTTAAAACCCCATACAAACCTCCTGTCAAAAGAGAGCCGGTTTCTTTAGACCGATTTATCTTAATTAAAGGATTGCCAGCAGGATTAAGCCTATTACTGCTTTCTATCCCTTACGGAATGACTACAAATTACGTGGCTATGTATGCCAAACAAATTGGCATTACAGCAGAAACCGGATTCTTCTTTACATTCATGGCTATAGGAATGGCTATCAGCCGACTTTTTAGCGGTCGACTGGTCGACAAAGGAAAAATAACACAAGTCATACTTGCCGGCATCTACTTGGTATGTTTATGCTATTTCTTACTTACTTCCTGCGGATGGATCATCGAATGGAATCATACCATTACAACTATTTTATTTTTTACGATTGCTTTATTATTAGGAGTCGGATTCGGAACAATGTTTCCGGCTTACAATACTCTATTTGTCAATTTAGCACCAAACAACCAGCGTGGCACAGCAACCAGCACCTATCTGACTTCTTGGGACGTAGGCATCGGTATTGGCATGGTAAGTGGAGGATATATTGCCGAATATACTTCATTTAAAATGGCTTATTTATTCGGAGCTTTGCTCACCATATTCTCACTTTTTTATTTCTCACTTAAAGTGACTCCTCATTTCCAAAAAAACAAAGTACGATAATAATATCCTAACTCTTATAAGTGAAAACCATAATATGAGATACACTATCTCCTACTTGAGTCAACTGAACAGATAATATAAACGAACGGAACAAATTGATGTGCCTATAAATAAAATTGGGAAGATACGGTTTATATGAAGATGGATTCAATGCAACTTCATCCATATCCATTATAGCCATGAAAGTTGCTTCTTGGGACAAATTGGAAATGCACTCATCAAACAGTGAATGAGAAGGAAGTGCTATAGCTTGCAATATACAAGAATCGACCTTCGATTGTCCGGAAACAATCAGCGAACGGTCTTTTTTAGCTGAAATAATTGTATCTTGAAAAGCTTTCTCTTTTATTTGCTTTACAAACGAACCTGAAGCAAACATCTCACCGCTTAAATAGAAAACCTCACTTGTCAGATGCACATCATATTCACTCCAACTATTATTTCCTTTATGAGCTAACAACGGAATAGAAGCTGTACGACCATATAATGTCATATAATTAGTTGTTTTCGAATGATAAACCTTTGAAAAAACCATATCATTTGCCAGTGAATATTCTCCTTCCCAAGCATCTATCACATCTTCTATCAAATGCTTCTGGAAACTGATCACACAAAATTCATCTTTAACATAGACTGACAAAAAATTATTATTCGTTATCGGATAAACTGTTATAACTTCTCCCCGGTAACTTTCTTTCTTCGGGACAAAACTATCCATCCTATCCCGAACGAAACCTTCTATAAAACTTTTCCCGGATTCTTTAATCTGAAAATAAATAACCATATTATGAACAGAAGAAGGCGCATGAAAACTAACCAACATACGCTTGATCCGATTACTTAAGCCATGCACATTATTATCTACATAAGAACTTAAATTTTCAAAAACAAGCGAAAACAAACCACATTGTTGCAGTGTGTCAAACTGTTCGGCATATGTGGTTTCTGAAAATTCCTGAACTAAAAAATCAATATTATCGGTATCCAACAACCCAATACAATCGGAAGGAACCAACGATAACATATCCCGATTATCCTCATCACCAATGAAAGAAAATCGTGTTAAGCCATACATTCCTATTCCAATTACTAATAAAAGTATTGAAAATATTATTATCAACTTACCAATTACAGGCAATTTCATCATTCAAATATTATACATTTTTGCAAATATATATATTTATTTTCACATTTTTGCACAGGAATAACAAGAAGATTGCAATTTTTTAGCAAAAAACATGAAGAAATTATTAGGAATTCGTGAAGGCATTTCAAATATTCATTCCTACGACATATTTTTGAATGTCCTCAATATAGGATTTATGTATATTACTGATACATAAATAAAAAAGAGGAAATCCATCGCTGAATATCCTCTTTCTTGTACGGGTGACTAGTGGGACTCGAACCCACGACATTCAGAACCACAATCTGACGCTCTAACCAACTGAACTATAGTCACCATCTACGATAACCTTTTCAAAAGCGATTGCAAAGATAGAAATTAACTTTTATAACGCAAAGAAAAATACTATTTTTTAATGAGTGAAATCATTTTTTTAGTTCTCCTATGCCTATATTATGCTTTTTCAAAAAATTGCTTGTATTCTTTTTGAAAAGATTCAAACGTTGTTTGCCTCCCTCCGACAAATTATCAAGCGAAACATCTACCGGATATAATACAAATTTTCCATTTGATGTAAACTTGGGACGTGCAGTCCAAACTATACTATATCCACACCACTCTACTTCACAAGAAGGAAAGACAAAAGGAATATCTTCTTGTTGGGAATGTTCTTTCCACATTGATGTGACCAGATCCGACCAAACTGGCCAAACAACGTTACGCTTCCTCAGTTTCATGGTAAAAACAAGACCGCCATCTGTATTAGACGCCGACATATTTGAGATAAAATTACCTAACGAATAAACAACAACATGCTGAGATTTTCCATCTGTTCGCAACTCCATAGGCTGAATGACATGTGGATGCGCCCCTATAATATGCGTAACTCCATTTTGAAGTAACCAAGAAGCTAATTTTTTTTGACTTTCATCCGGAAGCATCCGGTACTCTTGTCCCCAATGCATACATGCAATAATTGCATCCACATTATACGACTTCGCTTTACAAATATCTTTCAAAATAACAGCCGTATCAATACGATTAACAATTGCCGGCGATGTTTCCCGAAGCCCGTTTGTCCCATAAGTATAATTCAACAAAGCAATACGGAAACCATTTTTTTGAATAAACAAAGGATATTGCCGATTCCGATCTTCCTTATTTTTATATGTCCCTGCATGCTGCAACTGCAACGAATCTAATAAATGTATAGTACGTTCCAATCCTTTTTTCCCACGGTCAAGACAATGATTATTGGCAGTTAATAAAACATCGAAACCTGCCTCTTTTATTGCATACAGATATTCATCAGGAGCACTGAATGCCGGATAGCCACTATAAGGTTTTCCGCCCAAAGTTACCTCCAAATTGCCTATAGCAACATCTGCACGAGTTATCTGTTCTTTTATTAACGAAAAGCAAGATGAATAGTCGAACACATCACCCGACACATGTGCTGCATCAATCTGTGCCTGATGTTGCATCAAATCGCCGACAAACAATAAAGTCAATGTACAAGTATCTGCAACAAAAGATGACGAAGAATAAGGGAAAAACTCTTGTGCATGGCTTTTATAAAAAGCACAATAAAGCAACAATATAGATAATATTATCCGCTTCAACCGCATAAGTTTATATATAAATAAACTTCCTCTCTTGAAAAAAAACGAGAGGAAGTTTGGCAGATCAACGATAAATAGCTTTCTTACCAGCCAACAAGGTATTTTTCATTAAAGAAACAATAGTCATAGGTCCCACACCACCCGGCACAGGAGTTATATATGAACATTTAGGAGCAACCTCATCGAATTTAACATCCCCAGTCAATTTAAATCCCGACTTTTTAGAAGCATCCGGGACGCGCGTTGTTCCTACATCAATAATTACAGCACCGTCCTTTACCATATCTGCTTTAACAAAATTAGGCTGTCCCATAGCTGCAATAATAATATCCGCCTCTTGGCATTCTTTCACAAGGTTTTTACTTCTGCTATGACATACGGTTACTGTAGCATCTCCCGGACAGGCTTTCTGCATCATCAGCATTGCCATGGGCTTTCCCACAATATTACTACGTCCCAAAATAACACATTTCTTTCCTTGCGTCTCAATATGATAACGCTTCAACAATTCCAATATGCCATTGGGGGTAGCAGAAATATAACAAGGCAAACCGATAGCCATACGCCCAACATTTATCGGATGAAAACCATCTACATCTTTCTTATAATCAATTGTTTCTATTATTTTCTGTTCTGAAATATGCTTGGGCAATGGTAACTGGACAATAAACCCATCGATATCCGGGTCTTCATTCAGTTGTTGCACTTTCGACAACAATTCTTCCTCCGTAACATCGTCTTCATAACGAATTAAAGTAGATTTAAAGCCACATACTTCACATGCTTTTACTTTATTGGCCACATAGGTTTCACTGCCACCATCGTGCCCAACCAATATAGCAGCCAAGTGAGGGCGCTTTCCTCCATTTGCAACGATTTCAGCTACCTCTTCTGCAATTTCTTGCTTAATCTGCTGAGATATTGCTTTTCCATCGATTAATTCCATATAGCTTACAAATTTTATTTAATTATTTTATCCTTTAAACAAAAGTACCATTTTGCTTTTGAGTATCAGCATTGTAAACATTTGTTTATTATTTATTAACGTACATTCCTGCTACAAATACCATTCATTTCAACAAAGAAAAGAAACGTCGGCACTTTATTTTCGATTGCCATATAATACTGAAAGAATAACGTTCCGGTATGTTTCCCATTGTAGCCTTAGAAAGATTTTCCAACCTGTCTTGCTTAAAATCGACCTGCATACGCCCAAATTCTTTCCTTGCACGAAAAACAGCTTTTGCATTCAACCAGTTTCCTTGCAGTAAAAAGAGCATTGCTGCAAGGAAATCCAAATATTTACGCACCCGAAGTACAACATTCAATTCATGTTGAGGCAAATTTTTATATAACATCAGCAGATTATTCCGGAAATTTAAAAATGTTTTATATGGACTTTCTTTATTTAAAGTCCCGCCTCCTACATGATAAACCACACTTTGTGGTATACAAACCAACTGCATGCCACGGCTCCGCAAACGCCAACACATATCTATTTCTTCCATGTGGGCAAAAAAACGGCTATCAAGCCCCCCAACTGCACGATATGCCGCCAGCCGCATGAACAATGCTGCACCTGTAGTCCAAAAGACAGATCGTATAGAATCGTATTGTCCCTTATCTTTTTCTATTACATTGAATATGCGCCCACGACAAAAAGGATATCCATACCTATCTATATATCCCCCGCAAGCACCGGCATACTCGAAGCTGTCCCGTTCTGACCAACTTAGCACCTTAGGCTGACACGCCACGACATCAGTATGCGCATCCATATAATCCACCATTGTTTCAAGCCACCCTTCGGTCACTTCTACGTCACTATTCAACAAAACTACGTACTCCGATTCTATCTGGGACAAAGCCCGGTTATACCCCTCGGCAAAGCCATAATTCCGATCAAGACGAATCAACCGCACCATAGGGAAATCATGTGCGACAATAGAACAGGAATCATCTGACGAAGCATTATCGGCAACACATATCTCAACATTTTCCAATGATGAATATTGTACCACAGAAGGTAAGAACCGACGCAACATTTCGGAACCATTCCAATTTAAAATAACAACCGCTACTTTCATCGTTCACTTATCCATAATAACAGCTTTCAATGCAGTTCGATCGCCATTGAACGCACCTAACTTAACACAAACCAACTGATTATCGAGTGACATTGTATTACAATCTAACTCTACCCGGATATAATTGGCAGTAAAACCATGCATCAATGCACCCGGCTTAGCATGTTCTACCAAAACAATGGCATTTTTGCCCTCATATTTCTCATAAAATGCCTTCGTCTTTTCTTCAGAAAGTGCTAACAAACGTTGACTTCTCTCATGTTTAATTTCTTGCGGAACAATATAATCGATTTTCAAAGCCTGCGTCCCCGGACGTTCTGAATAACTAAAGACATGCAACTGCGAAACAGGCAATCCTTTAAGGAAACAATATGTCTGCTCAAAATATTCAGAAGTTTCACCGCGTGTTCCCACTATTACATCGACACCAATAAATGCATCTGGCATTAATTCTTTTATACGTTTAATTTTTTCTGCAAACAGATTTGTGTCGTAACGTCTGCGCATTAATTTCAATACAGCATCACTCCCCGACTGTAAAGGAATATGGAAATGGGGCATAAAATGCCGCGATTGAGATACGAAGGCGATGATTTCATCGGTCAACAAATCGGGTTCAATAGAAGATATACGGTATCGCTCTATACCTTCCACTTCGTCCAATTGCTTCAGAAGACTTAACAAACTTTCTCCGGTTGTTTTTCCAAAATCACCAATATTCACACCTGTCAACACAATTTCTTTGCCGCCTTCTTCGGCTACCTGCCGCGCCTGATGCACCAAATCTGCAATAGATCCATTTCTACTTCTCCCACGAGCAAAAGGAATTGTACAATAAGAGCAGAAATAATCACATCCGTCTTGCACCTTCAAAAAATAGCGGGTACGGTCTCCTCGCGAACAAGAAGGAACAAATTTCCGAATATTTTTCGCCGGAGTTGTTACAGCTTTCCCACAGGAGAACTCATCCATTTTCAGCAAATAATTTATCAAATCACCTTTTTGCTCTGCACCCAATACAAGGTCTACCCCATCAATCGCCATAACATCATCCGGTTTCAATTGTGCATAACAACCTGTTACAACGACAAAAGCCGATGGATGTTCTTTCACCAACCGATGAATAATCTGCCTACATTTCTTATCAGCCATTTCCGTCACAGAGCACGTATTGATAATACAAATATCGGCTTTCTCACCTTCTTGTACCGTATGCACCCCCACCGCTTTCAGTGCTTTCCCAATAGTTGAAGTTTCTGCAAAATTCAATTTACATCCTAAAGTATAATATACGGCCTTTTTATTCTGTAAAAAACTTGAATCAATCATATTTTTCCTTCTATTAGTGGGCAAAGTTACACAATTCTTCTCTAAATATATAAGATAAATATTTTGTTTCCTCTCAAACTTCCTCACAAACTTTCTTATATCAACCAAAAAGCCTTTCGCAAAAAATGATAAAGAAATATATTTTTAAACATATTTTTTTGCAAAAAACTTATCTAAAAAGAACAACATATTAAAAAAGTACATATCTTTGCAGCGTTTTAAGAGAAAAACCTAAGTATTACAGATTAAAAAAAGCAAAGAAAATGAAAAAATTAGTATTTTTATTCGTAGCATTCGCTGCTATTTCTTTCGCTTCTTGCGGAAACAAAGCAGCAAACAATGAAACAGTATCTGCAGATTCAACTGCTGTTGAAGAAACTACTGTAGTAGAAGAAGCTGCTCCTGTAGCTGAAGATTCAACTGTTGTTGCAACTGATTCTACAGTTGTTGCTGAATAATTCAGACGACATTGAGAGAATTGAAAGTCTGCTGTGCATAAGCACTACAGACTTTTTTTATGACCAGACTATTCAAGTCTTTTCTTTTCCCAAAGCATAAAATCTTTTTCTCTTTACATATTCCCCATTATTATATCGCTTTTTTTTAAAACGTACACATGTTTCGTAGCATATCTACAGATAAATAAACCTTTCATGATATCCATAAACATTGGTTCTATAAATATTTAAAGAAAAAACCCACTCACTTGTTTCTCGAAGATATGAACATACCCCCAAACAAGTAAGTAGGTTTTCCAATATTATCCAATATACAATTATATTACCACTTTTTTAAAAAGCAGCAATAGCTGTAAACAATGCACCGGCAACAAGTATTAGAATAATCAATCCAATAAAACTAATACACAAACCCGCAATCGCCAATCCTCGTGGCACACGAAAAACTCCTATAGCAGAAAATACTACTCCTAAGAGCCAAAGAAGCCATCCTAAAAATGGTACCCAACTTAAAAAAAGTCCCAACAACGCCAATACGAATCCTGCTGTTCCTATCCCATTTGACTTTTTCTGATCTTGTTGCACTATTACAGTTTGCTGTAATGGTCTTTGATTTTGATTACTGTTTTCTGTTGTTTCCATAATACAAAAATTTTAAAGGTTATTTTTAATATCTTATCAAAGAAATTTTCCTCCGGCTATACAATAATCTACCCATATAACAACATCCAAACTCATGTTTTATAATATGTTGCATCTACAAGCACCATCCATCTCACATACATGAGCAGATTATCCAAAAATTCAATAAAGATACTGGATTGTAAATGTATATATTTTTTTCAAATAGAAAAACATGTTGAATAAATAAATTTTCTTTTTAAGAAAAAAAGAACCCCGAACAGAAAAATTTTCTGTCGGGGCTTATACAAAAGTATTTACAGACCTATAATTAAGCTTCCGCTACAACTTCGAAAGGAATTTCAACAGACACTTCCTTATGAAGTCTGATAACAGCTTTGTAATGACCAACCTCCTTAACTTGACCCTTAACAACAATCATCTTACGGTCTATAGTATGACCTAACTTAGCCAATTCATCTGCAACTTGAATACTACCAACCGATCCATAAATAGCCCCCGTTGCACTAACCTTTGTAGGAATAGTAAGAGCGACATCTTTTAAGGATTCTGCAAGAGCTTCAGCATCTTTCTTAATTTTTTCCAACTTATGAGCACGTTGTTTCAACTCTTCTGCCAACATTTTTTTTGCTGCCGGAGAAGCAATAACTGCCTTACCTGTCGGAATAAGATAATTACGACCATAACCAGACTTAACAGTTACAATATCATTCTTGTAGCCTAAGTTTACTACGTCTTCTTTCAAAATAATTTCCATAACTTATTCCTCCTTACTTATTATTTCATCATATCGGTTACATAAGGCAACAAAGCCAAATGACGCGCTCTTTTCACAGCCTGTGCCACACGACGCTGATATTTTAATGAAGTACCAGTTATACGACGAGGAAGGATTTTTCCTTGCTCATTCAAGAACTTCTTTAAAAATTCCGGGTCTTTATAATCAATGTACTTAATACCGTTTTTCTTAAAACGACAATATTTCTTTTTCTTCGTATCTACCGAAGGTGGAGTTAAATATCTGATTTCCGATTGTTGCTGTGCCATGATTAATTTTCCTCCTTTTTAGTTGATTTAATACTTCTTCTTTTAGCTGCATATTCAACAGCATACTTATCCATCTTAAATGTTAAGAAACGGATAACACGCTCATCACGACGGAAGTTTACTTCCAATTTCTCAATGACTGAAGGGTCTGCCTTAAACTCTATCAATTGATAAAATCCTGTAGATTTCTTTTGAATAGGATAAGCCAATTTCTTCAAGCCCCAATTTTCTTCATTAATAATCTCCGCACCTTCGCCTGCAAGGATAGCTTTAAACTTGTCTACCGCTTCCTTCATCTGTGCGTCAGACAAAACGGGAGTTAAAATGAAAACGGTTTCGTATTGATTCATACTGATTCATTAATTAAATTAATACTACGTTTTTAATTTGCGGTGCAAAGTTATACTTTTTTCTCCAATTCACAAATCTTTCTTCCTATTTTATAAAAATATCTACATTAAATTCTGGAACAAATAAAAAGAACCGCAAAAGAGTCTTATATTTGTAGAAATATTTAAAATGATAGAAAATTTCGATTTCGACATACAACTTATATTTGCCATATTAAATGGAAAAGTGTCTGCTGCCATTAATCGGAAATTAAGCCGTAATTTTCGATTAAATGGCATAGAAATTACTCCTGAACAATGGACTGTTTTATTATTTTTATGGGAAAAAGACGGTGTTGCCCAACAAGAACTATGCAACATTACTTTTAAAGACAAGCCAAGCATAACCCGTCTGATCAACAATATGGAAAAACAAAATCTAGTTGTGCGAAAACCCAATATAAAAGACAAGCGAACGAATCTAATTCACCTTACAGAAACAGGGAAAAAGCTAAAAGAAAAAATAAAACCTGTAACAGATAAAACTCTGGAAGAAGCACTACAAGAAATAACCTTAGACGAACTTGAGATCAGCCAACGGGTATTACGAAAAATTTTCACCAACACACAAAATTAAAACAAACATTACATTTTACCGGCAACATAAGAGATTTTAAATAAAAAGCCATGAAAACTTTACTCCTTAAAAATCTAGGTATTATATTAATTCTAATCGGAGTCATTATTTTAGTAACCTATTATGCAATGGGGAGCATCGGAAACAATAAAATATTATGCCTTGCCATGATATTCATTATTGCCGGGGTCATATTATATATTATTTTAAATAAAATATTTACCAATTAAAAAAAGAGCCTGAATTCAGGCTCTTTTTTTATCAATCTTGTTCGGGAGTTATCAGTTTGTATCCCTTTCCATGAATATTGATAATTTCAATCGAATCGTCATCTTTCAAATGTTTACGAAGTTTTGTAATATATACATCCATACTACGTGCATTGAAGTAATTATCATCAATCCAAATCGTTTTCAGAGCAAAATCACGTTGCAATATTTCATTTGCATGTGCACATAACAACCCCAGCAATTCCGACTCTTTAGTTGTCAATTTTGTTTGCTTATCGCCTATTGCTAAAATTTGTTTTTGCGTATCGAAAGTAAATTTTCCAATCTTATACATTGTACTTTCTTTATTACGTTTTCCACGTACACGACGTAAAATAGCTTCTATACGGAACGTCAATTCTTCCATACTAAACGGTTTCGTAATATAATCGTCAGCACCAATTTTAAATCCTTCCAAAATATCTTCCTTCAATGTTTTTGCTGTTAAAAAAATAATTGGAATTTCACTATTTGCCTGACGTATTTCCTGTGCCAATGTGAAACCATCTTTTTTAGGCATCATTACGTCCAACACACACAAATCATACTTACTTTTCAAAAAAGCTTTATACCCAGCCTCACCATCAGGGAATAATTCTGCAGCATATCCTTTTGCCTGCAAATATTCTCTTAACAACATGCCAAGATTCTCATCGTCTTCGCACAATAAAATACTTAATTTTTCATCCATATCATTCATCTTTAAATAAAGGTAATACAATAATAAATTTAGTTCCTACATTCAATTCACTTTCAGCCCGTATTGTTCCTTGATGATCTGTTATAATTTTTTTCACATAAGCCAATCCCAGACCAAAACCTTTCACATCATGCAAATTCCCGGTATGTACCCGATAGAATTTTTCAAATATCTTTTTCAAATTTTCTTTCTTTATACCAATTCCATTATCTTCTATCGAAATATGAAGTTTATTAGACTCATTCCATGTACGTACTTTCAAATGAATATTCACATCGGTCTTTTTATACTTCAATGCATTATCAAGTAAATTAAAAATCACATTTGTGAAATGCATTTCATCAACATAAATAAAGGGGTCATCGGCATCCAAGGCAACATCTAACGTACCATTACAATTTTCCACTTTCAACCTGAAAGTATTGGTAACATTATAAACTAATTCATTAGCATCAATTTCCTTTTTCTTTAACGTAGCCTTCTGACGTTCAAACATTGACATTTGCAAAACCTTTTCTACCTGAAAGCGCAAACGTTTTGTTTCATCGTTTATTACACCCGATATATGCTTGAACATTTGTGGCGACTTGGCTACAGAAGGATCATTCAGCATTTGTGCCGCCAATGAAATTGTCGATATTGGAGTTTTAAATTCATGAGTCATGTTATTAATAAAATCATTCTTTATTTCCGTTAGTTTCTTTTGACGGAAAATGATATAAATGGTAAAAATAAACGTGACCAATAAAACAAGCGTAAATATGATAGATGGAATCATAAACCGTACGGAACTGAAAATATAATCATCCATTGTAGGAAAAGAGATATTAACATATCCCATTTTAGCCGGAGGGTCTTTCTCGAAAAGCAACCGTGAATATACTTTTTCGTTATCGTAGGTATAGTCTGAACACCGATAAACTTCCTTACCATCTCTATCGGTTACTGTAAAATGATATGGTATATCAATTCCGTTATTCAATAACTCTGCTTTTAAAAAATGGTCTAATTGCTTAAAATTTACACGTTCACTTAAAGGTTTATCGCTTGCCGTATATAAAATATTATATATTACCTCATCTAATAAAGCCCTTTGGTATATATAACGTTCTTTCAATATTTCCTGTAATGCAGATGAAGTTTGGGAAAGATTTTTTCCTGTAGAGATAATTACTTTAGGAATATTGGAAGGACGGTTTATTATTGTTTTTAGTTTAAAAGAAGAAGAAAACGAATTGGTCTCGAAAGAAGAAATAATAGACTGTGCAACAATATTATGATTTACAGAGTCCTGATTCCCTTGTCCATACAAAGATACGTGCCCTGTTGCTGCCACATTTTTCTCTAAATACTTCTTTGTCTCTACCAATTCTAAGTTATGAGTTGCTTGTGCAAGACTGCGACCTACGTTTTCATCGAATTGCTCCCGACGCATTTTAACCATCTCCTCGATATAGCTCACTTGCAGGTAAAGCAAACTAAGAAAAGACAGTCCCATTACAATACCTAATATATAAATAGTAGTTTTCTTCATGAGAGACAAATTTAATGGCTATTACTCACAACGAATCAAACTTAACAAGTTTTAATTTAACATTTTCCTAATATTAACATAACAACATATCCAACTATTCAATTTTACAAATTCGAAAAAATTTAGCCATTTCTTAATCATAAAATTAAATAAAAATTAACCAGTTATCGGTTCATATCACTTTTTCTTTCAAAAAAATGAAAAGACCGCATAAAACATGCGGCCTTTTAACAATCGTTTCATACAAAAATGCCCGATTTTACAAATCGTCGCCTTCTTGTTCTGCAAATTCTTTCATCAACTTGTTTTGTACATCGGTAGGAACAAGTTCATAACTTGCAAACTTCATAATGAACGAAGCCCGACCTCCGGTCAATGAACTTAAAGCCGTAGAGTAATTGGACATCTCTTTCAAAGGAACTTTTGCCATAAGTTTTTCATACCCTTTTTCACTATTCATTCCTATAATCAACCCTCTACGACTTTGCATATCGCTCATCACATCGCCCAATTTATCACTTGGAACAAATACTTCCACATCGTAAATTGGTTCCAATATCTTCGGTCCCGCATTCCTAAATGCTTCGCTGAAAGCATGTCTTCCGGCAAGCATGAATGAGATTTCATTAGAATCTACCGGATGCATTTTACCATCGTACACGATAACACGAACGTCACGGGCATACGACCCTGTAAGAGGTCCTTGTTCCATACGGCTCATAATGCCTTTCAAGATAGCCGGCATGAATCGGGCATCGATAGCTCCACCTACAACACTATTTACAAAAACTAATTTCCCTCCCCATTCAAGTTCGATTGTTTCCGTGCCTTTTACTGTAATCTTAAATTCCTGACCATTGAATTTATACACATCGGGAGCAGGCATACCTTCATAATATGGTTCAACGATCAAATGAACTTCTCCAAATTGCCCGGCTCCTCCCGACTGTTTTTTATGGCGATAATCGGCACGGGCAGATTTTGTTATTGTCTCACGATACGGGATTTTAGGTTCGATGAATTGTACCGGAATTTTTTCATTATTCTCCAAACGCCATTTCAGGGTACGCAAATGAAATTCTCCCTGCCCATGGACAAGTATCTGTTTCAATTCTTTCGACTGTTCAATTACCCAAGTCGGGTCTTCTTCACGCATCCGGTGCAATACCGACATCATTTTTTCCGTATCGGCTTCATTAACAGACTTTATGGCACGTGTATATTTAGGATTTGGATACTTGATGAAATTAAAGCGATTATCACAATCTTTCCCATTCAGTGTGTTACCGGTTTTTACATCTTTCAGTTTCACCGTACAACCAATATCTCCGGCACGAAGTTCTTCAACTTTTTCCCGATTGGCACCGGCACAAACAAACAATTGCGACATCCGTTCTTTCGATCCTCTATCAGCATTTGTCAAATCATCGCCTTCGCGAACCACACCACTCATTACTTTAAAATACTGCACATCGCCAATATGCGGTTCTACCGATGTTTTAAAGAAATACAACGATGTTGAAGCATTCGGATCCGGCAAGACCGCAACCCCGCGTGTATTATGAACCGATGGCATTTCATCGACAAACGGAACGACATTGCCTAAAAATTCCATCAAGCGACGTACACCCATATCTTTCCCTGCACATACGCAGAACACCGGAAACATGCCACGTGCCGCCAATCCTTTACGAATGCCTTCACGCATTTCATCTTCCGTCAACGATTCAGATTCGAAGAATTTCTCCATCAATGATTCATCATGTTCAGCAGCTGCTTCAACCAATGCTTTATGCCATTCTTGAGCTTTTTCCATCTCTTCGACTGGAATTTCTTCGATTGTTGGAGCACCACCTTCAGGACCCCAAGAATATTTTTTCATTAAAAGTACATCAATCAACGAATTGAAGTTCGGCCCTGTAGCCAAGGGATATTGAACAGGAACCACCTTAGAACCATAATTTTCTCTCAATTGCGAAAGGATATGGTCATAATCGCACTTTTCATTATCGAGTTGATTAACAAGAAAAATGACCGGTTTTCCTAATTTTTCTGTATAACGGAAATGATTTTGAGTACCAACTTCCGGACCATATTGCCCATTAAGCAATAAGATAGCGGTGTCTGTTACATTCAAAGCTGTTATAGCCGCTCCTACGAAATCGTCACTTCCCGGACAATCGATAATATTCAACTTCTTCCCGTTCCACTCTACATGATAAACAGTTGAAAACACAGAATAACCATACTCTTGTTCTACCGGGAAATAGTCGCTTACCGTATTCTTGGCAGTAATCCTGCCACGACGTTTTATAATACCACTCTCATAAAGCAACGCTTCAGTGAGAGTGGTTTTACCCGAGCCATCATTGCCAAGAAGAGCAATGTTTTTGATTTCATTTGTTTGATATACTTTCATGGTATTGCTAAATTTAATTTATACAAAAAGGATATGCTTTTCATATCTCTTATAAATGTTTGCCAAATTAAAGATTATAATCTGAAAAAACAACAAAAACCACTGTGTTACTAAACTATGTTTTCGGACATAAAGTGAAGGAAAACGCTGCCACATTGACGAGAACAGAAACAAAATCGGAAAACATAAATATAAATTCATAAGCACATTTCTACTTAAACGAGAAGATATATTTTTAAAACGCCACGATATTTTTCAAACATTGCATGACATTTTCACTTGGAAAACCCCAAACTATTTACTACTTTTACTTGACCAATAATATTATCATACATGGCAGGTATTTATATTCATATCCCTTTTTGTAAAAAACGATGCATTTATTGCGATTTTTTTTCTTCTACACAAAACGAAAAAAAAACGGCATATATCGAAGCCTTATGCCATGAACTGATGTTACGGAACGATTATATCGGAAACGAAACAATAGAAACAATCTATATAGGAGGAGGAACCCCTTCGCAACTGACAGACAAAGATTTTTTTTCGATTTTCAATACCATATATAAAATATATTCTGTAAGCGGTAACGCAGAAATCACTCTCGAAGCCAATCCGGACGATCTACACCCCGACTATATCCGGATGCTACGAACATTCCCTTTCAACCGTATCAGTATAGGAATCCAGACTTTTCAAAATGAAATGTTGAAATTTCTAAACAGAAGGCATACCGCAGAACAAGCTATTAAAGCATTTTATGGTTGCCGGGAGGCTGGGTTCTCAAACATTAGCATCGATTTAATGTACGGGCTTCCCAAAGAAACAGAAGCAGCATGGAATGCCGATCTGAAACAAGCTCTTTCCATGAAGCCGGAACATATATCGGCATATCATCTTATTTATGAAGAAGGAACAACTTTATGGAGACTACGGGAAGCACATCAAATAGAAGAAATAGACGAGAATGTGAGTGTTTCACAATTCACCCAACTCATTCATACATTAAAACAAGCCGAATATATGCATTATGAAATATCTAACTTCTGTCTTCCTAATTATCATTCCCGACACAATTCAAGTTACTGGACAGGAGAAAAATATTTAGGATGTGGCTCTTCAGCACATTCGTACAACGGAACGTCCCGACAATGGAACATTGCATCAATAGATGAATATATAAAAGGAATAAAAAACGGAACAAATATTTATGAAAAAGAATATCTGGATATATACATCCGCTATAATGATTTTGTACTTACTACTATTCGCACTTGCTGGGGGATGTCCCTCGAAAAATTAAAAATGACTTTCGGATACCAATTATATGAATATTGCATGAAGATGGCGCAGCCACATTTAAAACAAAAAACATTGGAAATATACCACGGGGCATTGAAACTCACAGAAAAAGGCATTTTCATATCAGATGGAATTATGAGCGACTTAATATGGGTATAGTCCCCCCAAAATGACAACAATAAAAAAAGCCGGATCATAGTAAAAAAATACAATCCACTACGATCTGGCTTTTATGTTATCACTTATTGTTTTATTTTGCAAAACTATATACAATATTCATTATATCTTTCCCGAGTTTATCTGCTTCCTCCATTGTCGAGGCTTCCGAATAAACACGGATAATCGGCTCAGTATTACTCTTACGCAAATGCACCCATTTATCAGGAAAATCAATCTTTACCCCATCAATATCATTGATGTCTGCACCATTATACAGTTCTTTTACCTTGACAAGAATTGCATCTACATCTGTTTCCGGCGTAAGATCTATTCGATTCTTGGCAATGAAATAATTCGGATAAGTAGCACGTAATTCACTTACTTTCTTACCTTCATGAGCTAAATGACTCAAGAAAAGAGCTATACCGACCAACGCATCCCTTCCATAATGTGAAGCCGGATAAATAACTCCCCCATTCCCTTCTCCACCAATAACAGCACGAACATCTTTCATTTTTGCAACAACATTCACTTCACCGACTGCAGCCGCACTATATTGCATACCATACTTACAAGTAACGTCACGCAATGCACGTGTAGAACTTAAGTTAGAAACTGTATTACCCGGTGTGTATTTCAACACATAATCCGCAACCGATACCAACGTATATTCTTCACCATACATTGTACCGTTCTCACATATAATAGCCAATCTATCTACATCCGGATCGACAACAAAAGCAACATCATTATTCCCTTGTCTCATTAGATTCATAATATCGCCCAGATTTTTTTCAAGAGGCTCCGGATTATGCTGAAAATTACCCGTTGGCTCACAATATAACTTCTCAACATGTTCTACGCCTAACTGTTTCAGCAATTCAGGTAAAATAATGCCGCCTACAGAATTTACACAATCAATAGCAACACGAAAATGTGCTTTACGGATAGCATCAACATCAACCAAACCCAATGCCAATACATTATCAATATGCTTTTGATTATAAGAATCATTTTCCGTATATTTCCCTATATGATCAATATCTGCATATTCAAAATCTTCGGATGCTGCAATACGTAAAACCTCATTCCCTTCGGATGCATTTAAAAATTCGCCATATTCATTCAATAATTTCAATGCATTCCATTGTTTGGGATTATGGCTAGCTGTTAAAATAATACCACCACATGCACCCGACATCGTTACAGCTAATTCCGTTGTTGGAGTAGAAGCTAATCCGATATTCAAAACATCAAAGCCCATCCCCATCAACGTTCCACACACTACATTCTTTACCATTTCACCCGACATACGCGCATCACGTCCCACAACAATCATATTACTATCTTTTTTTGTTGTACGACGGATTAATGTAGCATACGCTGAAGTAAACTTTACTATATCCAATGGATTTAGACCTTCGCCGACATAACCTCCAATTGTACCACGAATACCGGAAATCGATTTTATCAGTGTCATAATTACTATTTTACTAAATTATAAGTCAACTCGTAATAACAAGGATAAACATAATTCATTGCTGTTCTTGTTCCTTCACTGTGTGGAACTATTAATCTCACTCGTGCAACTTCTGTAGAAGACTGTGTACGGAAAGGTCTTAAGCATTTAAAAGGTACAAGCCATCCCGAGGGAACAGATGTTGTCTGATACCGATCATACATTCCATAATCGCGAAATGTCTGAAAAGAAGCAGAATAAGAATCACCACTTACTACTAATTTATATTCTTCCGGAAATAGTTCCATAGTAGGCAATCCATACAAATTCATATTTGCACATAAGGTATCGCCCGCTTGGAAAGACAAGCCATCGCCTGAACGAGTTTGCATTGCGACTTCTACAAAACGTGATAATATTTCATAATTTCCGTCATTCAATATTTCACCTTTAAAATTACCATTCTCATCTTTTGGACCTCTACATAAGATATTCATATAAACACCACTTGACTCAAACAAAACAAATTCATTTTCATTCGTCATGGTATCTTGAGCATAAAAATCGCTCTCGCTAATCACTTTATAATCGTGTGTAGTTATCCATGCTTGTATAGCATCTTCTTCTTCTTCTCTTTTTTCTGCATACGTTTTTTCATTGTTGCAACTTTGCAATCCCCATGTACACACAAGACAAAAACAACTTAATAACAGTTTCAGACTCTTCATTTTTTCTACAATCTTTATATCTGCAAAAATAATAAAACGAAACGATTCTTCCCGTTTATTTCATTTGTTATATACTAATTTAAAACTATTAACTTTTCAATAGCAACCCTTCATATTTCAACAATGCCCGTTTAAATTGCGCTATTGCCTCTTCCATTGTACCATAGAACTCTCCTCCCGAAGCATTCAGATGACCACCGCCATTAAAAAATTCAGCAGCTATTTTATTACAAGGGAATGTACCAACCGATCGCAATGATACTTTTATCATTTTCTTTTCACTGTCTTCGCGAAGAAAAGCAGAGAAACATATATCTTTTATCTGTAGTGGAATATTCACAAACCCTTCGGTATCTCCTTTTACATATCGGAACTTTTTTTGTTCTTCTGCATCCAAACAAATCAACGCAGAACGGAATTGTGGATATACAACCATGCTTTCATAAAGAACATATCCCATTAAACGCAAACGATTTTCCGAATAGGTATGATAAACTTTCCGATAGATTTCATCTTTATCGATACCTTTCAACAGTAATTCTGCAATGATAAAATAAATTTCGCTACTATTGGAATTATAAGTAAATCCGCCTGTATCTGTCATCATTCCTGTATAAATACATTCTGCTCCTTCACGAGTAATATCATCAAAATTACCCATCTGACATATTAAACGAAAGACTAATTCCGACGTAGATGAAATCTGGGGATAAGAAATAACAACCCTGCAAAAATCTTCCGGATCTAAATGATGGTCGATTAAAACTTTTCGCCCGGGAGCTTCCAATACAGGCTTTGCCAATGCTTCAAGACGTGAAGTTGCATTGAAATCAAGACAACATATCACATCGGCTTCATTGATTAATTGTTCTGCAAATTCACTATATTTATCGTAACGGATAATATCTTTCGCACCAGACATCCATCGTAAAAAATCAGGAAAAGAATTGGGAACAATAATATGTACATTCTTTTCTTGTGTTTCCAAAAAATGAAGCAATCCCAACGATGAGCCTATGGCATCACCGTCAGGTGAAGTATGAGTAACAATGACTATTTTGTCTGCCAAATCAAAGTACTTGGCTACTTTATCTATCTTAGATTGAAGTATTACTTTCGATAACATAATTTCAAATTCATTTAGACGGCAAAAATACAAATTTATTCTTAATTCATAACAGAACTCCATAAGAACCTTTCGAAGACATATCTATATAAGGAATATCCAAACGGATACACTCCTCTACCAAACGAGACTTATATGTAGCATTCATTGATGAATCAAATATAATCTGCTGTAAACGAAACACATTGCTTAAATCTTTTATGGTTCCTCTATAGCCTTTGCAGATATATGCATAATCGACATGCAAAGGCTTATCACTCGTTTTATTTTTCCATCTGTCATCATTCAATAAAACGATTTGCAAATTCTTTATCTTAAAAATATTAGATGAGGTAGAATGTTGTACAATTTCTCTTGACCTTTTAGTATAAATACCTGCACGAGTAAAAAAAAGATAATCACAATTTTGCCTTTTATATTCGTAAAGACAACTCATAAAAAGCACATCAAGACTCAGTAAAGATACAAGCAATCCACGGACTGACTTATTAAAACAATAAGCCCAGAAAAACAAAATAAAAACAACCAGCAAGAAAGCCTGCAACGAAGTCAAATAAACTGATGAAACTTGAGAGCCAGACCATTGTTGAATCCACTCCATGATTCCATTCAACATCTGTAATGCGAAATTCAAACTGACAATAATCCATGTACCTAATATGGGAATCCATGACAGGCATAACGACACCATAGCCATAAATAAAATAAACGTCGACAAAGGAGTGACAATCAAATTGGCTATCAGAAAATAAGTAGGAAACACCCCAAAATAATGTAAAATGAATGGTAAGGTGCCCAACTGCGCCGATAAAGACAAGGCAAGTGCACTTATTACATAGCGAAGCCATCTACTCTTCACCTGAACCTTCCGCACAATTAATGGGTAAAACAATAAAATAGACAAAACTGCAACATAAGATAACTGAAAACTTACATCGAACAGATATAATGGCTGATACAACAACATAAGAAATGCAGCAAATGACAAAGAAGAGAAACCCGAAAAACGACTTTCAGTAAAAACCGAAGCTACAATGTAAATAGAAAACATAAGTACGGCACGAATAACAGAAGCGCTCAGACCAGAAAAGAAAGCAAATCCCCACAATAAAACCATGGCACATCCGCTAATAAGCCAACGCCCTCCCTTTAAATATCGCAAAGGCAATAGAAATAATGAAATAATCATAGCAATAATTCCGATATGAAGACCGGAAAGAGATAGTACATGGCTTGTTCCGGCAGCATTGTATGCATCACGCAACTCTTGAGTCAATCCTTTGGTGTCACCAATAGTCAATGCTGACAATACAGCAAACGCATCTTTTTCTAAACCCCATGAACGATAAATATCAACAATTCTATCACGGACAAGAACAGCACGCTCACGGAAAGAATAAACATCCGACTTCCCTATCGAAGTCCAGTTCCCTATAAAAGCGATAGCTGTGCCACTAATTCCTTTATTTTCCAAATAACGTCCGTAATCAAATCCTGTAAAATCAGCATCCGATACAGGACGGCTAATCTGAGCCCGAAAACAAATCTCATCACCATATGTCAAAGGCTGTTGTGTGGTATCGGGCATCCAATATAAAATAATTTTCCTATTTACAGCCTTCCACTCCGGCAATGTATCTCCGGTCTTTACTTGTGTCACCTCAACCACAGCCTTCATTGTTTTCTTTTTCGGAACTGGGTTTTCTGTGAGTCGCCCTATGTAAATTTGTTCTTCATCAGACCAGTCATAAACGATTAATGAACGATTGTATAAATACAATATACTCCCGAATACAGAAAAGCAAGCAAATACAACCAACCCAAAGAGCATCCGATAACGATATATACTCAATGTATACAGCCCGCATGCAACAATCGTCAAAAAAATAAATACCCCCTTTAAAACAGGTAAAATGGAGATATCATTCCAAAATGTATCTGATAAAAAAATTCCGATTGCCAGAGCCACTGTCAATCGGAACAACGGATAAGACATAAAATGAAGATTCCCCATTCAGATTTCTAATCGCACTTTTTTAACCGAGCTATCATATCTATCATATCGTCAGCCTTGAATACGGCATTTCCTGCCACTAACACATCGGCACCTGCCTTTACTAATTGAGAACCTGTATCTATATTCACTCCCCCATCAACTTCTATCAAAGCCTTTGAATTTGTCTCTTCAATCAAACGCTTAAGTTTACGAACTTTTTCCAATGTATGAGGTATAAACTTCTGTCCTCCAAACCCCGGGTTTACACTCATCAACAAAACCATATCAACCTCTTCTATTATATCTTCCAATACATTAACCGGTGTTGCCGGATTCAATGTTACTCCGGCTTTCATGCCGGCATCTTTTATTTGCTGAACAACCCTATGCAAATGTACACATGCTTCATAATGTACATTCATCATCATGGCATTTATTCCTTTTACTTCTTGAATAAATTTTTCAGGCTGTACAATCATTAAATGAACATCAAGAGGCTTCTCACACAAGTTTGCCACATATTTTAAAACAGGGAATCCAAAAGAGATATTAGGAACAAACACCCCATCCATAATATCGATATGCAACCAATCGGCTGCACTTCGATTGATTTTATCAAGGTCTGCCTTCAAATTTCCAAAATCTGCAGACAACAAAGAAGGAGAAATTTTAACCATATCAATATAACAAAATTCAATTACAAACAAAGATAACAATTTTTCTTCTCAAAACAAACTCACATTCTTATTTATTATCCGATTGTACAGAAAATCTCAGTCCAACTTGCAAATTGAAGTTAAAAGGATGTTCCTTACGTATGGTCGATATAGATGTATGATCATCAAAATAATAAACAATACCCGGCTCCATGTACAAAGCTAATTGTCTTGTCATGTCAACCTGCATTCCGACATTTGCCAAAACCGACCATTGTATCGGATCTATATCCAACGACCTGTGCTCTCGAAGAGTAGACGAGGTGTTCATAAAAGCAACTTCTTGCACCCCGGAAATACATTTTTCCAACATACCTCCAAGAGAAGCGTAAACCCCTACCCGCGAATTCTTCCACAATGCTCTTTGTATCTTCAAAGGAATACCTAAATAATGCAATTTTTGCTCTCCTTCTATATATGAATTTTCTTCCGAGCGAAAATCTGAAGATAAGAATGTATAGTTTAATCCCGTTTCTACTGCCCAATCTGAATTTAAGGAATAATTAATAGACATGCCTACAGTAACAGGCATTTTATGATGCATATTCATTGTTGAATATTGGGCATCACGACCAGAAGAAAACAGTTGGCCGTAAGCCGTATGCCGATCGTTTGTTGGAATTCCTCCTAATGCTTCCAAAGAACTTACAGAAGGAACATTCCCCGATACGGTTTTACCCAATCCATCAGAAGATGTATACGGAATGTTTCCAGCTACAATTCCGATATTCCATTTATCCTGTTCCCACTTATTTTTTTTAAAAGACCGACTATCCAATCTCTTTTCCTGTCGTTTCTTCTCTCGATTTTCTGTAAAATCAAAAGCTTTATGAGAGTGCTGACGCCCGGCTTCTTCTTCCGGAGTTGTTTCTTCTGAAAATAAGCCAACGGTTTCATCGCGTTCGGGACTTGCTTTTCCTTGGTCTTCTTCATACGACAGGCTCTGAAATTCATGAGCAGATAACGATTGATTTTCCTTGATCTTTTCAAATTTTCCCTTCACCTTTTCTGAAGAATATGCTAATCTTTTTTCTTCTTCAATTAACAAAAGACTCTTATCCGAAGCGACGACATCCTTATCCTCTCCCTGTACTTTTTCTACAACAGACAGAGAATCATAAATAGTGTCCATTTTATTAAATTTCATCAGCCATACAGTCAGAGAAGTTATAGCCATAATAGCTATAGCTGCAGCGACCGGCATCCAATACCTTCGCAATGATAAAACTTTAGGTTTCTCATTATATAAATCGGTTTCAATCTTATCCCATAAGCCTTTCGGCAATGGTTCAGAATAATCTTTCAACCGTTCTCGAAAAGATTCAACCCATTTATCTTCATTTTTCATTGTAACTTCTTCTTATAATCATTTATTTTTTTTACCAACAAACTCTTAGCCCTGTAAAATTGAGAAGATGATGTATGTTCCGTTATTCCTAATAAAGAAGCAATTTCTTTATGGCTTTTTTCTTCGAACACATATAAATTGAATACCGTCCGATATCCATCCGGCAAACTTTTTATCATATCCATCAAAACATTTTTGGGTATCTCTGCTACATTTTCTTCATCAGAATCCGGCATATCGGGAATCTCATTCAACGTTACTTCCTGCTGAATTTGCCCAGCCCGCTTACGCAAATATCCTAAAGCTTCATTAACCATCACACGCGACAACCATGCTTTCAATGAACCTTCTCCTTTATATGTAAACTGTGTTATAGCCTGAAAGATATGTAAGAAACCATCGTGTAACACATCTTCAGCTTCTTCATTATTCCCAATGTAACGTAAACATATTGCCATCAAAATCCCGCCATAACGCTCATACAATATTTGACGTGCATATCTCTCTCCTTGTTTACATTGAGACGCCAACTCTTCTTCCGATATTTCTGCTTTTAGTTGCATTTTCTATAAAATGGTTCTCTACAAAGAATACTGCATTCCTTTTTATATTTTATTAGAATCTTTTATTCTATTCCTTTTTAATCGCACAAAAAAACATGCGAATCAGCAACAAATATACTGATTCGCATGCTTTACCTATACCATCTGCCAAATTTATTTCATATAATAATTATCCTCACAATGGAAACCTCGCAAAAAATCCTCTACTTTCATTCTCTTTTTTCCTGCAATTTGTAAAGAATTAACATGTATAAACCCATCAGTTGTCGCAACTTTAAAAAATGTTTTCTTGTCTGTAACAACTGTCCCCGACTTCATATCGTGAGCACAATATTCCTTTTCTGCCTCATAAATTTTCATAATAACAGGACGTATTTGTCCACCATTCAATTCCGACCATGCCGCCGGATATGGAGAAAGCCCTCTGATAAAATCATATATTGCTTTTACTCCCTTCCTCCAATTTATCTGACATGTTTCTCTGAATATTTTCGGAGCGGGATGAAGCGTTTCTTCTAAAGCCAATTTCTCCTGAGGTATGGTTTTTGCATTACCCGACAAGATTGCATCCACTGTTTTAATTACCAAATCAGCTCCAATATGCATTAATTTGTCATATACAATACCGACATTGTCCGTATCGGCAATCGGAACACGCATTTGATCGATTATTTCACCTGTATCAATCTCATGTTTCAAGAAAAACGTTGTAACCCCTGTTTCCTTTTCGCCATTGATAATTGCCCAATTTATCGGTGCAGCACCGCGATATTGAGGCAATAAAGATGCATGCAAATTGAATGTTCCCAATCGAGGCATATTCCAAACAACCTCCGGAAGCATACGAAAAGCAACAACTATTTGCAAATCGGCATTCAAGGAACGCAGTTGTTCTACAAAAGTTTCGTCTTTCAACTTTACAGGTTGTAAAATAGGCAATCCTTGCGACAAGGCATATTCTTTAACCGGAGTCGGCTGCAAAACACTACCATGCCGACCAACAGGCTTATCTTCTCCAGTCACAACTCCTACAATGTTATATCCTCCCTCAACCAAATGCTTTAAACTCTCAACAGCAAACTCAGGAGTTCCCATAAAAACAATTCTCAAATCTTTCTTATTATCCATGATGCACAACTGTTACTTACTGTTCTTTCGCCTGCTATTCTGCCGAGAAATCGACCAATACCTGACGATATGTATTCAATAATTTTGACTTCGATACGAATCCTACATAATGCCCATCTTCGGTTATCACAGGCAAATTCCAAACGCCTGCCTCATCAAATTTCCTCATTACTTCCTCCATTGAATCGGTCTTGATGATACAACTTTTAGGTATCCGCATAAAATCTTCTACTCGATACCGATGATATAATTCCTGTCGGAATATAACATTTCGAATATCATCCAAAACAACTATCCCAACCAACGTATTGTTTGCATTTACCACTGGGAATATATTCCGTTTCGACTGAGAGATAACCTTCACGACTTCGCCCAAATCCATACTTGGATGTACTTTCAAAAAATCAGTCTCTATAATGCTTTCCACATTCATTAAAGTAAGTACAGCCTTATCTTTATGATGCGTCAACAACTCTCCCTTTTTAGCCAATCGCATAGAATAAATACTATGTGGCTCGAATACAATGATTGTCAGGTAAGCACATACCGATACAATCATCAACGGCAAAAAGAGGTCGTACCCTCCCGTCAGTTCCGCAATCAAAAAAATACCGGTTAATGGAGCATGCATCACGCCCGACATCAGACCGGCCATTCCCATTAATGCAAAATTTTTCTCTGGAATGTATATATTCCCGATATGAAATTCATTGCAAACATACGAAAAAATAAAACCAGCTATACAACCTAAAAACAAACTTGGTGCAAAAATACCGCCACAACCACCTCCGCCATTTGTCGCACTCGAAGCAAAAACCTTAAACAATATAATAAGGAATAAATAAAGAATCAATAAATTACCATGTCCATAAAATAAAGAATTATTCATTACTTTATTCCAATCGGAAGCAGAAACGCCATTCAACAAAAGCTCTATCGTATCATATCCTTCACCATACATCGGTGGGAAAAGAAAAATCAGCACACTCAACATACTCGCACCAATCACAAACTTCACATAAGGATTAGAATAGCGTCGGAAAATATTCTCTATCCAATTCATGGCACGTGTGAAATACCATGCAACCAAGCCACAGAAAATACCCAAACCAATAGCATAAGGAATACGTTCAAGAGTAAACGGATAATCTAAATGAAATTGAAACATGGCTTCCGAACCTGTCAATAGATACGACACCGAAGCAGCTGTCACACAAGTTATAAGCAAAGGCAACAAAGAAGCCATTGTCAAATCGATCATCAGAACTTCCAATGTAAAAACAAGTCCGGCAATAGGCGCCTTAAAAATACCGGATATTGCACCGGCAGCACCACAACCAACCAGCAACATCAAAGTTTTATGGTCCATACGAAACAGGCTTCCCAAATTGGAACCTATAGCAGAACCTGTCAATACCATAGGGGCTTCTGCTCCTACGGAGCCACCAAACCCAATCGTAAATGCCGATGCGAATAAAGAAGACCACACATTATGCCGCTTTATGCGACTTTGTTTACGAGAAATAGCATACAAGATTTTTGTTACACCGTGACTGATATCGTCACGAACGACTTTTCGAATAAACAATCCTGTAATAAAGATACCGATAACCGGATAAACCAAATACAACCAGTTTACACCCATCGGATTAAAATTCTCTGTTAAAAAATGTTTGATATAATCTACCAAATATTTTAACAGGCAAGCTGCTAACGCCGTAAAAATACCAACAACAAAACTCAACAATAAGATAAACTGTTTATCTTTTATATGTTTTTCTCGCCAAGAAATAAATCGCAAAAGGAAACTATATTTATCTTCTGATATATTCATGCCTGCTTTATTCACGTATTATTTTTACTTCTCCTTTTTTCCCCAATTTAATTATACTTGAAGGTTTAGAGTTTCCGGTTTCATCCTGACGAACATCAACAACATAGTCGACCGCATTTTTTATTTCCTCACTAATCTCTTTGAATATCGAAGGAGAAGGATGTCCGCTTATATTTGCCGAAGTGGAAACAATCGGTTTACGGAACCGGAAACACAACTCCTTGGAAAAGGCTTCATCCGTCACCCGAATACCAACGCTTCCATCGGAAGCTATTAAATTTGGAGCCAGATTCCGTGCTCCATCATAGATAATTGTCAATGGTTTTGTCGACAACTCGACCAAATCCCATGCTACAGGAGGTACTTCATCTACGTAAAATCCTACTTTCCGCATACTATCCACCAGTACGAGCATTGCCTTGCTGTCTGTTCTTTGCTTAATTTCATAAACACGCTTTACAGCTTCTTCATTTGTTGCATCGCACCCAATACCCCAAACCGTGTCCGTAGGATACAAAATTACCCCACCTTTTTGCATGACCTCACATGCTTTTTTTATTTCATCGTTCATTATTGTGCCTTTTACATTTCCACAATCGCGGCAAAAATACAAATGATTTTACGATACCCCAAGAAACTTTTATTAAATTTGTAATAACAAAACATTGCTTTCCCATGGATACATGCCGAAAAATCATTCATATCGACATGGATGCTTTCTATGCATCTGTCGAGCAACGCGACCATCCGGAGTTAAAGGGCAAGCCGATAGCCGTTGGCCATGCAGATAAAAGAGGTGTCGTTGCCACAGCCAGTTACGAGGCACGCAAATATGGCATCCATTCTGCCATGCCGTCTATTCGTGCAAAACTCATCTGCCCGCAACTTATTTTTATTGAAGGACGAATGGATGTCTACAAACAAGTATCGGCTCAAATCCACGACATTTTTCACGATTATACCGATACGATAGAACCTATTTCTCTGGATGAGGCTTTTTTAGACGTGACAACCAACAAAAAAAGTATCGCATTCGCCACCGATATTGCCAAAGAAATAAAATTACGCATCAAAAACGAATTGAACCTCATTGCCTCTGCCGG
>DXCG01000115.1 GCA_019116145.1 Candidatus Phocaeicola gallistercoris | reverse complement strand
ATATTGCAGATGGTAAATTTTATTTGAATAATGAGCCCTATTTCCAACGTTTGGTCTTAGATCAAGGTTATTATCCGGATGGTATTTGGACAGCTCCTTCCGATGAAGCTTTGAAAAATGATATTATATTAGGGAAAAATGCTGGTTTTAATGGTGCACGTTTGCATCAGAAGGTGTTTGAGGAACGTTATTATTATTGGGCAGATAAATTAGGATATATTACATGGGGAGAAAGTGCTAGCTGGGTAATGGATGTAAATAATGAATTGGCTGCACGTAATTATTTGAGTGAATGGAGTGAGATTGTTACTCGCGACCGCAATCATCCTTCTTTAGTGACATGGACTCCGCTGAATGAAACGTGGGGAAGCCGTGATGGAGTATATACTCGTTTTGTACGTGACATATACAATATAACTAAGGCAATAGACCCTACTCGTCCGGTTAATGATGCGAGTGGCGACGATCATGTTGTGACAGATATTTGGTCTGTCCATAATTATGAGCAAGATGGGACGAAGTTATATGAACAATTAAAATTTGAGGAGGGTAAAGAACCATATCGTAATAGCCGCGATAAGAAGTATCTTGCTGTTTACGAAGGGCAACCTTACATGGTTGATGAGTTTGGTGGTATTGGTTGGATGGCTCCTGAAGATCGTAAAGACTCATGGGGGTATGGCGGATTACCCCAAACAGAGGAAGAATTTTATGCACGTTTGGAAGGTCAGATAAAGGCTTTAAAAGATTCGGAGCATGTAACAGGTTTCTGTTATACTCAGCTTACAGATGTGGAACAAGAAAAGAATGGTATTTATTATTACGATCGGAGTCCTAAATTGGATATGAATCGGATAAAAGCTATTTTTGAACTTATACCATCTTCACATACACATTGATTAATTAATTAGAAATGATTTTAAATAAGTTTAGTATGAAAAAGATTATGTTTGCGTCATTGGTTGCGTCTGTTTGTTTAATGGGATGTGCCGATGGTCAGAAAAGTGATTCTAAATTAACAGAATCGGGTTTAGACCCACAGAAATTTGAAAGTCAAGTAGATGGGAAAGCTACAAAGTTATTCGTTCTGAAGAATAAGAATAACATGGAAGTTTGTGTAACAAACTTCGGTGGTCGTATTGTTTCTGTTATGGTGCCAGATAAAGATGGTGTTATGCGGGATGTTGTATTAGGCTTTGATTCTATCCAAGATTATGTAACAAAGCCATCAGACTTTGGAGCGACTATAGGACGTTATGCTAATCGTATTAATAAGGGTAAATTTTCTTTAGACGGTGTCGATTATCAATTGCCTATCAATAACTATGGACATTGTTTACATGGTGGTCTTAAGGGCTTTCAATATGCAGTATTTGATGGGACTCAATTGAGCGATCAGTCTGTAAAACTGACATATCTTTCGAAAGATATGGAAGAAGGATTCCCTGGAAATTTGACATGTTCTGTAACAATGACATTGACAGACGATAATGCGATTCGTTTGGATTATGAAGCAGAAACAGATAAACCGACTATAATTAATATGACAAATCATTCATATTTCAATCTAGACGGTGATCCTTCGGTTAATAATTCAAACTATCAGTTGATGATTAATGCAGATAATTATACTCCGGTTGATAGTACTTTCATGACAACAGGAGAAATTTTGTCTGTTGCAGATACACCGATGGACTTCCGTACACCGGTTGAAATAGGTACTGTAATTGATCAAGATTTTGAGCAGTTGAAGAATGGTCATGGTATTGATCATAACTGGGTATTGAATACAAAAGGTGATTTGAATACAGTTTGTGCTTCATTGTATTCTCCGAAAACCGGAATTAAATTGGACGTTTATACATCAGAGCCGGGAGTCCAAATTTATACAGGTAATTTCCTTGATGGCACATTAACGGGAAAGAAGCAAATTAAGTACGATTTCCGTGCATCTGTTTGCTTGGAAACTCAAAAATATCCTGATACTCCGAATAAACCGGAGTGGCCATCTTGTGTTTTGCGTCCGGGAGAAAAATATACGAGCCAAACGGTATTTAAATTTTCTGTAGAGAAATAAAGGAATAAATAATTCTTAAAAAAGAATCACCTTGGTGCGAGGTATATCGGTTACTTCTTCCAAGGTGATTTTTTATATGGGAATCAGTTGTTGCTATGTATCATTGTTTAGATGATTTCAATGCCATTTTTCTTGCATAATTCCAAACCTAAGTCTTTCAATTTGAATTTTTGTATTTTACCACTTCCTGTCATGGGGAATTTGTCGATAAAGAAAATATATTTAGGTATTTTGTAGCGGGCTATTTTTCCCTCACAAAATTCGCGGACATCATATTCGTTCATGGTAAAACCTTCGTGTAAAATGATGAATGCGCCTACTGCTTCTCCGTATTTTTTTGATGGGATACCAGCCACTTGTACGTCTTTGATGCCCGGCATTTGATATAAGAACTCTTCAATCTCGCGTGGATAAATATTTTCTCCTCCACGAATAATCATATCTTTGATGCGTCCGGTGATACGATAATTGCCATTTTCATCTTTTATTCCTAAATCGCCCGAGTGCAGGAAGCCATTCTTGTCGATTACTTCGGCTGTGGCTTGTGGATTTTTGTAGTATCCTTTCATTGTATTATAACCACGATTGCACATTTCACCCTGTACACCTATCGGGCATTCTTCTCCTGTGTCCGGATCAATTACTTTAACTTCTGTAAATTCGAATTCATGCCCTACGGTTGTCATGCGTACTTCTTGTGAGTCATCAATGCGGCTATGAGTCATACCCGGTGATGCCTCTGTGAGACCATATACGCTCGTTACACGCATGAACATTTTTTCTTCTACTTGTTTCATCAGTTCTACCGGGCAAAGAGAGCCTGCCATTATTCCGGTACGTAGGCAAGTCAGGTCGAACATATCGAACATGGGATGATGTAATTCGGCTATAAACATGGTTGGAACGCCGTATAGAGCAGTGCAACGTTCTTTATGAACTGATGCCAATACAACTAAAGGGTCGAACCGTTCTACCATAACTTGTGTACATCCATGTGTGAGGCAGTTCATTGTTGCCAATACCACACCAAAGCAATGGAATAGCGGGACACAGACACACAATTTGTCGTTGGATGTAAATTTCATGTGCTCGCCTGTAAGGAAACCATTGTTTGCAATGTTATAGTGCGTAAGCATTACTCCTTTGGGGAATCCCGTTGTCCCCGATGTATATTGCATATTTACTGTATCGTGGCAGTTTACTTTCTTTTTAGCCTGCAATAGGCAATCATCGTCTATATTGTTTCCGAGCAGGAGTATTTCTGCTGTATTGTACATGCCTCGATATTTTTCTTGTCCGATGTATATTACATTGCGCATGTATGGAAAGCGTTTGCTTTTCATGTGTCCTCGTTCGAATGTTTTCAATTCGGGAAGCATTTTGTAAGTCATTTCAACGAAGTTGCTGTCTCGTTCGCCATCTACAATACACAATGTGTGCATGTCCGAATTTTCACAGAGATATTCCAATTCGGCTTGTTTATAGTTTGTATTGACTGTAACAGCTACAGCACCTATTTTAGCACATGCGTATAGAAATGTCAACCAGTCGGGGACATTCTTTGCCCATATACCAACATGTGTCCCATGTGAGATACCGATAGCCAGCAAACCTTTTGCCATGTTATCAACACGTGTGTTAAATTGTTTCCATGTGAAACGCAGATTACGGTCGGAATATACAATATATTCTTTGTCGGGAGTATGTTCTGCCCAATACTCCAACCAGTCGCCTAATGTTCGTTCTGATAATTGAATCATGACGATAAAAAATTAAATAGGGGTATAAATTACAGCTAAGATTTGAGCCGGTTGCCCTTGGTAGGCATGTACATGATGAGGAACAATGGAGTCGTAATAAATAGTATCCCCTTGTTCTAAAATATATGTGTACTTGCCATAATTGATTTCCAATATACCGTTTAAAACCATGATAAATTCCTCTCCTTCATGTCCTGAAAGGGAAAATCCGGAATCTTCATTGGCGTCAATATCGATGATGAAAGGTTCCATGTGACGGTCTGTCTTGCTTTTTGCCAATGAGTGATAATGCATGTGTTGACGTGCATCGGTTGTATTGTTGGAGAAACTGATTGTATCGTCTGCTTCCCCTTT
The DNA here is from genome assembly GCA_019116145.1 of Candidatus Phocaeicola gallistercoris. Classification (GTDB taxonomy): domain Bacteria; phylum Bacteroidota; class Bacteroidia; order Bacteroidales; family Bacteroidaceae; genus Phocaeicola; species Phocaeicola gallistercoris. The sequence continues at coordinate 24,429 of DXCG01000115.1, read as the reverse complement.
TCGGCAAATGATGGCTCCTGTTTCTGTCGTTTGATCATCGAGAAATGTTCCCAATCGCACACCTAAAGTCCGGGCAATTTTAACCAGTGGAGCAAGTGATGGAATATCAATATTATTTTCGATACGGGAAATTTGGTCGGTTGTAAGACCTGTGCGTTCCGCTAATTCGTCTATACTTATTTCTTTAAGTGTTCTCAGTGCTTTAATTTTTTCACCAATAATGTTTGTGCAGTCCATAGTAAGTGTATTTAGTCATAAATTTGTATGCAAGGAATTGCTTTTATGCTTGTCGCTACAAATATACAAAATCTTCTTAGAATGTATGAATTTTGTTGAATTTTTGAACGCATGTATATGCAAGAATGTCATAAGAATTTAAGAAAAGATGACGGCGTTAAAAAGAAAATGCGTAGTACTTTTTTACCTGTTGCTATCAATAGAAGAAGAAAGGCTTAGCTGTCCGTTGTCGAGTATGATTTTTTCTTCTGCCAATAAATAAGATAAGACGTCTGAAAGCATAGCCTGCTCAGTATTCAGTTGTTTTATCAGTTCTTCCGATGTACAGGGCGATTTCCCGAGTATGTCATATATTGCAGGAACGATTTGTTTGAATGCTTCGGGCTTTGCTTTTTGTTTATGCAATTTTATACATACATCGCATATAGCACAGTTATGTTCATTTTTTTCGCCGAAATAATTTAAAAGCATTCTGCTCCGGCAGTAACGGTCTTCTGCTGCATAGGCTAAAATTGTTTTTATTCTGTATTCGTAGGCTGCTTTCCTGTCTTCATATACTTCACGGGTGAGTACAATATGATCACTGTTTTGCCTTTCTCGCGTATAAGTAATGTAGGGAGTCTTTCTTCCGGGAATATAATGTATGATATGGCGTTGTGATAAAGCAACTAAAATGGTATAGACTTGTTGGCTGCTGAGTCCGCTTCGGAGAGCCAATGTTTCTTCGTTTATGTAAGCATAGTCGCTGAACAGTCCGGTATAAGAGCGTAATATAGTTTGTATCAGATTCTCAGCATCTGGTGTGTTTTCATGTAGGCGATATAGCTCTTCTCGTTGGAGGGTAAAAATTAGCCGTGAGGTGTTTTCTTGTTCATCGGCATAATCCAAGTAGCCCGCTCTGGTTAAAATTCGTAGGGCACTGTCTACTTGGATGGGGAAATGTTTGAAGTTTCTGCAGAATTCATCCATGTTGAACGGATAAGTACAGCCTTTCCCATCTCCCATTGCCATCTGGAAATAGTAATTGATTTGTTCATACACTTGCTTGATGTACGATTTGTCTGGAAAACTGTCATTGATACGTTTCTTTAAAATCGCCTTGTCGCTTTGTGCAAAGAAAAGAATTGCGTATGCTTTCTTTCCGTCTCGTCCGGCTCTTCCTGCTTCTTGGAAATAAGCCTCTATGGAGTCAGGAAAATCGATATGAATTACTAAACGGACATTGGGCTTGTCTATTCCCATGCCAAAAGCGTTGGTAGCTACCATTACTCTGCTTTCTTCGTTGATCCAGCTTTTTTGTCTTTGGTCTTTTATTGTGTCATCCAGCCCTGCATGGTAATAGGTTGCACTGATGTGATGACTGTTTAAGAATTCTGCGACTTCTTTTGTCTTCTTACGGTTGCGTGTATATACAATAGCAGACCCATCGACACTATTTAAGATATGGATAAGTTCATCTGGTTTGTTTTCTGTTTTACGGACAATATAAGCCAAGTTTTTCCGTTCGAAGCTCATTCGGAACACATTTTCTTCCCGAAAATTCAGGTGTTTCTGAATGTCTTTTATTACGGTAGGTGTGGCGGTTGCCGTTAAAGCCAATACGGGAACATCGGGCAATAACTGTCGAATCTCGACAATCCTTAGGTAAGACGGTCGGAAATCATATCCCCATTGTGAGATACAGTGCGATTCATCGACTGTAATTATATTGATGTTCATTTTACGCACTTTATGGCGGAATAATTCAGTCTCTAAGCGTTCCGGGGAAATATATAAAAATTTGTAGTTCCCGAATATACAGTTGTCTAATGCAACTTGTATTTCTTCGTATGTCATTCCCGAATAAACAGCTAAGGCTTTTATTCCTCTTTCCCGTAAATTGCGCACCTGATCTTTCATTAAAGCAATAAGCGGAGTAATGACAAGGCATAGTCCCGGCATTGCCAATGCAGGAACTTGGAAAGTAATAGACTTTCCTCCTCCCGTTGGCATTAGTCCCAGTGTGTCTTTCCCACTTCCGATGCTATGTATGATATCTTCTTGTATGCCTCGAAAACTATCGTATCCCCAATATTTTTTCAAGATATTTTTGTAATCGGTCATGGTAAAAATAGAAAATGTCTTGGCGTTTTTATTGAAATCTGCTGGGCTTTATGTCTTCTATTTGTAATTGAATGTCTCCATGTTTATGGATGTTTTCTTCAATGGTATAACAAATATTAAACGATTGCTTGGTCTTGATGTAACGAACTTGGGAACTTTGTCCGAAAGCAATGCCATTCATTACATTGTTCGATTTGTTATCGACCAGTTCCAGTTTTATATGTTCTTGTTCCCTCCCAACGACCTTGCTGGTACCATAATCGTAGACATTCAATGTTGCAAATATAGGCTTAAGGTTTTCCGGTCCAAAAGGATTGAATTTTTTCAGGTCGAAAAAGAATTTTGGAGTGATATCTCTGAAATCTAATTGTGCATCAATGTTGATGGTTGCGTTTGTTTGTTCCGGTAGAATATGATTTGAGACATATTCTTCAAACCGTCGGGTAAATTCCGGTACTTTTTCTATTTTCATAGATAAGCCAGCAGCATACGTATGTCCACCGAAATTTTCTAATAAGTTTCGGCAATATTCAATGGCTTTATAGATGTCGAATCCGGAAACCGAGCGTGCCGATCCGGTAGCTAAATCGTCTGTTCTGGTTAATACTACTGCAGGTCTGTAATAAATTTCGGTCAGCCGGGAAGCGACAATGCCAATAACTCCTTTGTGCCATGCTTCATTGTAAAGTACGATGGAACGTCGCTCGGAAAGATTGTTCAGATTTTCTACAATTTTGTTGGCCTCTTCTGTCATGTTCTTGTCGAGGTCTTTTCGTGTTTCATTGTATTGGTTAATCTGATTGCTTTTTTTTAGTGCGACATTAAATTCTTTTTCTATAAGTAAGTCTACAGCTTCTTTCCCGTTTTGGATGCGTCCAGAAGCATTGATTCTCGGACCTATTTTGAAAACAATATCGCTCATGGTTATTTCTTTTTCCGACAATCCACAGACATCGATTATTGCTTTTAGCCCGGTACTTGGATTTGAATTTAGTTGACGTAAACCATGATATGCAAGAACACGGTTTTCTCCCATAACGGGAACAATATCGGAAGCGATGCTAACGGCAACGAGATCTAATAATGAAGTTAATTGATGCGATTCGATGTTATTGTTTATGGCAAAAGCTTGCATAAATTTGAAACCTACGCCACATCCTGAAAGATGATTGTATGGATAGGTTGAGTCAAGACGCTTCGGATTTAAGATTGCTACTGCATCTGGAAGAACTTTATCCGGTACGTGATGGTCGCAAATAATGAAGTCGATGCCTTTTTCTTTAGCATATTCAATCTCTTCGACAGCTTTTATTCCACAATCGAGTACAATAACGAGTTTGACCTCTGTTTCGTAGGCATAGTCTATCCCTTTCTTCGATATTCCGTATCCTTCATTGTAGCGGTCTGGAATATAATAGTCGATATTTGAATAAAATTGTCGGAGAAATTTATAAACCAAGGCAACAGCAGTAGTTCCGTCTACATCATAATCGCCATAAATCAAGATACGTTCTTTTTTCCCCATAGCAATGTTTAGCCGATTTACTGCGGCACTCATATCTTTCATGAGGAAAGGATCGTGTAATTCATTCAGTTGAGGTCGGAAAAAACGTTTGGCTTCCGCTGCCGATGTAATACCTCTTTCCAATAATAGCTTGCAAAGAATCGGGCTGATTCCGATTTCTTTGGATAAAGCTTTAGCTGCTTCTCGTTGTTCCTGAGTGGGAGGCTGATAATTCCATTTGTAATTCATTATATATATTTTTTCTTTCTTGCATTATAATATGGTAATCTGGTTTTGTATTTTCTTTGTACGTTATTGAAAAATCAATAGAGATTACCTTCTGAACGTTTTGACATTTTTCTAAAAAGATCAAGGCGTTTTCGTTTATTCAACGGGTAAAGTTAGCAAAAAAGAAAGAAAGGCGGTTAATTCATTGTATTTATTTTAGAAATTAACCGCCTTAATAATTTATATTTGTTCTATATTAGAGATTTACAATCCTAATTTTTTTGCGATATCTGCGGGTATTGCATCTTTATGTACCAATATATTCATGGTTTTATATGCAACGTATGCTTTTGATGCATACCAAATTCCTTTGTATTCTCCAGCTTCTCCCCATGAGTTTTTCACCATGAAATATTCTTTTCCGTTTTGGTCTTTGGCGATACCGTAAATAACCATTCCATGGTCGTCTGTTGTTTCCCAATTGTCGAATGCTTCTTGTCTCATCTCTTGGGTGACTGTAATTTCAGGAAGCGGTTTGCTGGTTAATTCTTTTCTTTTATCGGAAGCACTTAATCCTAACCAGCGTGCTTTGTCCGAACCGGTAAGCTCTGCACCTTTTTCTGCATCGGGGCATACAGCGATACCATCGCGTGTAAAGCCTTCTTCACTGACATCGGCTCCCCATGCGAAAGTATATCCGTTGCGAATAGCATTGTCCATGACTGCCATGAATTCGTCTATTGGCAAGTTGTATGATAAAGCATTGCGCCAGTTGTCTTGCACTTCAATGTTGAATTGGGTGTAGAAAGGATGGTGCGTGTACGAAGTTAATGAAACATAGTCGTCCATATTTAAACCTAAAACTTCATCGGCAAATGATCTTGGAGTATAAGTTTTTCCTTTATAAGTAAATTCTTTCGGACATTCGCCCAAATAAGTATCATAAATTGACTTAACACCTTCTTTCCATACCGGTGATAATTTCTTGGCATTCCCTTTGGCAATAGCATTTACATAACCGGAAGCAGTTGCATCCAGTTCGTTATGATTGGGTAAAGAATCGCCGTACATTATACCCGGCATTGCTTCTTGTGGTACCATCCCATAGTTTTCATAACAAAATACAATGTCTTCGAAACTTCCTCCCGGTGAGAATGATGCATCTCCGTGGTAACGTACATAATTTACGGCACGGTCTTGCATGGTATGATGTACAACAAACATTTCAGATAAATCGAACTCACCTTTTCCTAAACGGAGTAATTCCGATTCAAGGAAACCGATGGTTGAGAATGACCAGCAGGTACTTGATTGATTTTGGTCTTTTACAGAAGTAATAGGGTTTGCAATTTCTGTTTTAAAAGTGAAGCCTTCTTCTTTGTTTTCTTTTGGTTTCTTAGCATAAATATTGCTGGCACAAATGCTTAAGGCTAAAATAACGATAAATTTGTTCATTGCTTTTGTAGTAAAATGTTTTGTTAATAATTAGTTTTCTTTCATAATTGTTTCCACTTCATCGATGGTGATAGGAATGTGTTTATTTCCTGTAAAGCGTGCTCCATCTGCTGTAATTAGGATATCGTCTTCCAATCGGATCCCGCCGAAATCTTTGTATTTTTCAATCGCTTCGTAATTTATGAAATCGGTAAATTTATTTTCTGCTTTCCATTTATCAATTAATGCAGGAATGAAATAGCATCCGGGTTCATCGGTAATAACAAATCCTGTTTGTAAACGGCGTCCCATACGCAAGGATGCTAATCCGAATTGGTCGGACGGACGGATTTCATCATCGTATCCTACGTAGCATTGTCCTAAATCTTCCATGTCGTGTACATCAATTCCCATCATGTGCCCTAATCCGTGTGGCATGAAAAGTGCATGGGCACCTGCGGCTACGGCTTCATCGATGTCGCCTTTCATTAATCCTAATTCTTTTAGTCCTCGAGCTAATACTTTACATACTTCTATGTGGATAGACTTATATGTTATTCCGGGTTTTGACAAAGATAAAGCATGGTCATGACAGTTTAAAACTATTTCATAGATGTCTCGTTGACGTGGTGTAAATGTTCCGCCAACAGGAATTGTGCGAGTATGGTCTGAGCAGTAATTTGTTATACTTTCTGCTCCGGCATCCGTCAGCATCAGACGACCGGTTGTCAGTATTAAGTTATGATTATGGTTATGTAATGTTTGCCCATTTTGGCTTAGAATCGTAGGAAATGAGACCATGCTTCCGTATGAAGACGCAATACCGTCTAAGACTCCGGCGATATATTGTTCGGATACTCCCGGTTTGCATAAGCGCATTGCTGCAGTATGCATTTCATAACCAATGTTGCATGCTTTGTCGATTTCTTCAATTTCGCATGGTTCTTTCGTGGAACGAAGTTTGACAATTGCCTTTATTAAATCGATGGAGGCATGTTGTTTGGTCATAGAAGCACGGATACCTGTCAGACTTTCTATCAGCAACATATTGTCATGACGATATGGAGGCAAGAAATGAATTTTGCGTCGTTGGGTAATTGCTTTTCCTATGAACTCTTTTAATTGTAAGAAAGGGAAACTTTTGTTTACATTGACGCTTGCTGCCATTTCTTTGACGCTTGGTTGGATTCCCATCCAGATGATGTCATCAATGGTTACATCATCTCCGAACAAGTAATCTTCATCATTGTCTACATCAATGATTCCTGCCAGCCCCGGGTGGTTAAGTCCGAAGAAATACAAAAAAGAGCTATCTTGTCTGAATTTGTAGGTGTTATCAGGATAATTTGCCGGCATTTCATTGTTTCCTAACAATAAAATGATGCCATTGCCTATTTGCTCTCGTAGGGCTTGGCGGCGTTTGCTATATATAATAGAATCGAACATAATGTTATTAAAAAAGTCTTAATAGTATAGATGTGGCAAAATTATGAAATAAAATTAAGAAAAGCCATTACCGATGGCTAAAAAAACTATCTTTGTGCAAAATGGTTGATGAAATTATGGCTTTGGATTTGAAAAATATCGGTTTGGTATTGGAAGGTGGCGGGATGCGAGGGGTATTTACGTGCGGTGTCTTGGATTTTTTCATGAAAAACGCGATCGAATTTCCGTATGTTGTAGCAGTCTCAGCCGGGGCATGCAATGGATTGTCGTATATGTCGCATCAGTATGGAAGAGCTAAATATAGCAACATTGACATGATGGATAAGTATCATTATATAGGATTGAAATACTTATGGTATCAGCATAGTATTTTAGATCAACGTTTGTTGTATGAACTTTTTCCTGAAGAGTTATTGCCGTTCGATTATGAGGCTTATTTTTGTAATCCGGCTCGTTTTGAAATGGTGACAACTAATTGTTTGACCGGGCTTCCTTGTTATTTGGAAGAAAAAAAAGATAAGCAGCGGTTGTTGGCTATAGTAAAAGCATCGAGCAGTTTGCCTTATGTTTGTCCGGTTACGTATGTCGATGGAGTCCCGATGTTAGATGGTGGAATTATTGATTCTATACCGGTTGCACGGGCTATCAGCCAAGGATATGAAAAAAATTTGTTGGTTTTGACTCGTAACAAAGGTTATCGGAAAAAATCTCAAGATATTCGCGTCCCTCGGTTTATTTACAGACGTTACCCACGGTTGCGATATGTGTTGAGTAAACGGTGTGAGGTTTATAATGCGCAATTAGAATTGGTCGAAAAACTGGAAGAAGAAGGGCGTGTGATAGTGATTCGTCCGGAAAATCCAGTGACAGTCAATCGGATAGAAAAAGATACTCAGAAGTTACGGCTGTTGTACGATGAAGGTATGCGTTGTGCGGAAAAGGTGATAAGAAAATATGTGTAGTTGTTTCATTGGGAATGTGGTGAGATAGTAAGAAAACGCAAAGAAAAATTCGTTTGAATGTGAAGACAAAAACGACGATGGCTCACAAGACCTGTGAGCCATCGTTGTTTTATGATATGTATAACAATAGATGCGTTAAATAGAGAGTTCGTTAAGAACATTCACTAATTCACGGTCTATCGGTTTATCGTTCTTGATAGCTTTGCTGAATGGAACATAAACAATCTGATCGTTCTCAATGCCAATCATTACATTACGTTGTCCTTCCATCAAAGCTTGTATGCTGGCTACTCCCATGCGGCTGGCAATGATACGGTCGTGGGCAGTAGGACTTCCGCCACGTTGCAAATGTCCTAATATTGTTACACGGACATCGTATTGTGGATACTCGTTCTTTACACGTTCTGCGTAGTGGATAGCTCCTCCTGTAATTTCGCTTTCAGCCACTAATACGATAGAACTGTTTTTTGATTTTCGGAATCCGTTTTTTATAAATTCTTCCAGTTGGTCGACTTCTGTATTGAATTCCGGGATGATGGCTGCTTCCGCACCTGCGGCAATAGCACCGTTCAAAGCAAGGAAGCCTGCATCTCTTCCCATGACTTCCACAAAAAATAAGCGTTCGTGTGAGGTTGCGGTGTCGCGAATTTTGTCGACTGCGTCTAATATGGTATTTAAAGCTGTGTCATAACCAATGGTTGTGTCTGTTCCGAACAAGTCGTTATCGATTGTTCCGGGTAATCCGATACAAGGAATGTCGTATTCTTGTGCCAATAAACGGGCACCAGTCAGAGAGCCGTCTCCACCTATGACAACAAGAGCGTCAATTCCTTCTTTTTGCATTGTTTCGTAAGCCGTTTTCCGTCCTTCAGGAGTTTTGAATTCTTCGCAGCGTGCAGTCTTCAGAATGGTACCGCCCAACTGGATAATGTTACTGACATTTTGTGTTTTGAACTCTTGAATTTCACCTGTTATTAATCCTTTATATCCTCGATAAATGCCTTTTACCGTTAGTCCGTTATAGATTGCCGAACGTGTTATTGCGCGGATTGCGGCATTCATTCCCGGAGCATCTCCTCCGGAGGTCAAGATTCCAATACATTTAATAGTTCCCATAAGTGTTTTTATTTGTTTATGTAGTTTGTTGCAAAATTATTAAAAACTTGTATATATAACAGTATAAATAAGCGGGTTCTTTATGGTATGTTGAGTATGATTTCCTTACAAGCTTCCATGAGCCATTTGGGAGTTGATGTGGCTCCACATATTCCGACAGATTGTACTCCTTGTAATAAAGTCGGGTTAATGTCTTGAGGATTGTCTATTTGATAGGAGTTGGGATTTATTTTATGGCATTCGTGGAATAAAATTTTACCGTTGGAGCTTTTATGCCCGCATACAAAAAATATAAGATCGTGTGAGGCTGCAAACTTTCGGATTTCAGACATCCGGTTTGCCACTTGCCGACAAATCGTATCATAGTACAGGAATGTAGCTTGGGGCGAAATGTTTTTTTGTATATAGGATACAATTTCTTGAAATTCATCTAATGATTTTGTCGTTTGAGAATAGAGACGGATATCTTTTGTGAAGTCTAATTTGTCGACTTCATTTATACTTTCGATAACAATGGCTTGACCTTGAGTTTGTCCTACTAACCCCATTACTTCGGCATGACCGTTTTTCCCGAATATGGCAATTTGTCTTTTTTCACCTTGTCTTATCATTGTGTCGAATTCTTGTTTGATACGTTTTTGTAAACGTAATACAACAGGGCAAGTAGCATCAATGATTTTTATGTGGTTCTTTTGTGCTGTAAGATATGTTTGTGGAGGCTCACCATGTGCGCGAAGTAATACTTTGGCGTCTTTCAGCTCAGAAAATTCAGAATGGTTGATGGTTTTTAGTCCTAACTCTTTTAATCGGTTACATTCTTGTCCGTTATGTACAATATCTCCTAAACAATAAAGAGTTTGGTCTTTTGTCAACTCTTCTTCTGCTTTTTTTATGGCAGTTGTGACTCCAAAACAAAATCCGGAGTTCCGGTCTATTTCAACTTTACGCATGAGTGTGAAGATGATATTGGGTTAATAACCATTCTTTTTGTTCGGAAATGCTCATGTGGCTGTTATCTAATAATATAGCATCTTCTGCTTTCCTTAATGGGCTGACAGCCCGCGTCTTGTCTATTTGGTCTCGTTGTTCGATATTGGAAATGATATCTTGTAAAGAGATATTTTCTCCTTTGGCTTTTAATTCATCATAGCGGCGTTGGGCACGGATTTCTGCCGATGCGGTAACAAATATTTTTAGTTCAGCATTGGGAAATACCGTTGTTCCGATGTCTCTTCCATCCATGACTATGCCTTTGTTGATGCCTAATTGTTGTTGCTGTTTAACCATAGCTTCACGTACAAAACCGAGTGCTGCAACAGTGCTGACATGGGATGATACTTCTAAAGAACGAATTTGGTTTTCTATATCTGTTCCATTTAAATAAGTATGTGGATTCCCACTTGAAAGATCAATCTGGAATGTAATATGTATGTTGTTTATTTGTGCTTTTAATTCGTTTTCTTTGACACTTTGATCGGGATTAAATAAGTTATTGTTTATACAATATAGAGTTACTGCGCGATACATCGCTCCGCTGTCGATGTAAATATAGCCAATTGCTTTAGCAAGATCTTTAGCCATGGTACTTTTCCCGCAGGAAGAAAACCCGTCTATGGCAATAATTATCTTTTTCATGAGTTATTTTATTTTTTTAAACAAAGGTACATGATTTTGTCGTTTCGTGATGATTGATGTATGTTTTTTTATTTTTAATTTAGAACTTCTGTCATTGAAACTTTAAATACATTAAAAAAATGTATTGATTTCCTCGAAAGCGTGTTAATTCGTTTGGAAATATTATTGTATTTTTGCCTGATGAAGAAGCCAATCCTTAAAATAAAGTTTTATGGAAGTGAAGAAGTCGCCTAAAGCCGATCTTGAGGGAAATAGGATTACATGGGTTTTAATGGGACTTGTGGTAGTGTTGTCGGCAATATTTGTTGCTTTTGAATGGAAGAAATACGATGTATCAGATTCATTTGAAGCAGGTACGGATGAATCTTTGCCAATGGAAGAAGAAATGATTCCAATAACGGTTCAGCCTGAACCTTTGTCCGAAGTGAATATCCAGTCTAAGCCACAAGAAATACTTAAAATGGAAGAATTCATTCAAATCGTAAATGATGATATAAATATTGAAGATGATGAAATTCTAACCAGCGAACTGAATTCAGAACTTGTACCCATAAAGAAATCCGGAGCTATAGAAGAACCTGACGCTCAGGGAGATGAAATATTCGTTGTTGTCGATAAAATGCCACAATTCCCGGGAGGGATGGATGCCTATATGAAGTGGTTGTCTCGCCATCTTCGTTATCCGCTTGCTGCTGTTCGAACAAAAAAACAGGGTGAAGTCCTTATACGGTTTGTTGTTAATACGAATGGAACGATTAGCGATATAGCGGTAGTGCAGGGCGTTTCTCCTGCTTTAGATCAAGAAACACTTCGTGTGATGAGGCTGATGCCCAGATGGGAGCCCGGTGAGCAACAAGGGAAACCGGTGCGTGTATTATTTACTTTGCCTGTAATATTCAGATTAAGTTGATATTTAAAATTGTGTTTTTTTGAGTATGAATGCGTAGAATTGATAAATTTAAAGAACTATCTGTTTTTGTTTGTGCTCAAATTATTTTTTAGTATGTAATAAAATAAAAAGAAATGTTATGAAACAGTTGTCATCATTGGAATTGCAGAAGCAAATAAATGCTTATATAGAGGCTTTGTCTTATATGCGTGACCCTCGAAAATTATATGATCCAATAGATTATGTGCTTACTTTGGGAGGAAAACGTTTACGTCCTGTATTGATGTTGATGGCTTACAATATGTATAGGGAAGATGTAAATCGTATCTTTTCTCAGGCTGCAGCTATTGAAGTGTACCATAATTTTACATTGTTGCATGATGATTTGATGGATCATGCGACGGTTCGTCGCGGAAAGTCCACAGTGCATGTTAAATGGAATGAAAATACGGCAATCCTTTCCGGTGACACAATGTTGATATTGTCGTATTATTATATGCTGCAGAATTGTTCGTCAAATTTAATGGAAACTGTAATGTTTGAATTCGGGCGGGCAGCTTTGGAGGTGTGTGAAGGACAGCAATTGGATATGGAGTTTGAGACAATGTCGGAAGTTAGTGAAGACGAATATTTGAAAATGATCCGTTTAAAGACTTCGGTTTTACTTGCTTGTGCGTTGAAAATTGGTGCTTTGCTTGGAGGTGCTTCGGGACAAGATGCACAAATGTTATACGATTTTGGTATAAAGATAGGGCTTGCTTTCCAATTACAAGACGATTATTTGGATGTGTATGGTGATACAGCTTTGTTTGGAAAAAACATTGGAGGTGATATTTTATGTAATAAGAAAACATTTATGCTTATTACAGCTTTAAAAAATGCCGATGAAAAAACTCGTTTGCATTTACAAAAATGGTTGCTCGACCAACAATGTCAACCATCCGATAAAATAAAAGCCGTTACAGAAATTTATAATGAATTGTCTGTCCCCGATATTTGCAAGGCAAAAATACAGTCTTATTATAAAGAAGGAATGGAGTTGTTGGACAGATTGTCGGTTGCTCCGGAAAAGAAAACAATTTTATCATCCTATATTGTTGGGTTAATGCAACGGAATTTGTAATATGCAGGGACTTATTGATACGCACACTCATCTTTTTTTAGAAGAATTTGATGAAGACCGTGAACTTGTTCTTTCAAGGGCAAAAGAAGCTGGGGTTGATGGCATGTTTATGCCTAATATAGACGACACTTCTATAAATGCCCTACTTTCTTTATGTAACACTCATGAAAATTGTTTTCCGTTAATAGGGTTTCATCCTACCTCTGTCGATGGGCATTGGAAGGAACGTTTGGCAGTTGTAGAGCGTTGGTTACGATCTGCACAGCCATTTTATGGAATTGGTGAGGCCGGATTGGATTTTTATTGGGATGATACATATAAAAAAGAACAGATAGAAGTTCTTGAAAAGCAGATAGAGTGGGCATTGGAGTTTGATTTACCTTTGATTTTGCATTGTAGGAAAGCATATCCCGAATTGATTTCTGTTTTGTCGGCTTATAAGCGAACAACATTATATGGTATCTTTCATAGTTTTACGGGGGGGGACGGTGATTCGATTTTTTTGCCGGAATTATTGGACTTCTCTTCTTTTATGCTTGGAATCAATGGAGTGGTTACATTTAAGAAAAGTGTGCTTCCGGAGTTATTGCAAAATAATATTCCGTTAGGTCGTGTAGTATTGGAGACAGATTCTCCTTATTTGTCTCCTGTCCCTTATCGGGGGAAACGGAATGAAAGTGCTTATGTGGCAAAAGTTGCAGAAAAACTTTCGGAAATATATGGTGAGACACCGGAAAAAATCGTGCAGACAACTTTGCAAAACGCCTTGACGATTTTCAGAAAGGCCAAGATGTATTTTTAAAAGTCATAAAATCTTTTTTTATTAGCCTTTTCAGATAATAAAAGTTATAAACCTTCAAAAAAAGAATATATTTGTGCGATGAAATCGCTTGTTTTTCTTTTTTTATTTGTAACTTGCGCCCGCCTTTGTAAAAGATGAGAGAAGGAGAGATGCTCGAGTGGTTGAAGAGGCACGCCTGGAAAGCGTGTATACGCCTAAAGCGTATCACGGGTTCGAATCCCGTTCTCTCCGCGTAGTCAAGTCGCGGTCGGATAAAATACAGATAATAGTAAAAAAGACTTGATTTCTTAATCATTAATCTTAAAAATATGGATATACAATGAAAAAGTTGTTTGCAATTCTTGCAATGATTGGAATATTTTCGTTTGTAAAAGTCCCATCGATTATAGCTCAAGAATCTACAGAAATTTCATCTCAGATAGTACAGCTTTCTTCATCCGATTCTGAATCGGATGTCATAATTGAACAAGGAAGTATTCACGAAGCACTGAAAACTAAATTTATAGAGGGTGATGCCGGATTTATGTCGCTCGTTGCTATTGCTTTGGTCTTAGGTCTGGCATTTTGTATAGAACGCATCATTTATTTGAATCTGGCAGAGGTGAATGAAAAGAAACTGATGTCAAAAATAGAAGCAGCTTTGGATAGGGGGGATGTGGAAGGCGCTAAAACAATATGCCGCAATACCCGTGGACCGATAGCTTCTATATGTTATCAAGGGCTGATGCGTATAGATGAAAATGTAGATGTGGTGGAACGGTCGGTAGTGTCTTATGGTAGTGTCCAAGCTGCTTACTTGGAAAACGGTTGTTCTTGGATTACTTTATTCATAGCAATGGCTCCTTCTTTAGGTTTCTTGGGGACAGTAATAGGTATGGTCATGGCATTTGATGACATCGAACGTGCCGGTGATATATCTCCTACTATTGTAGCAGGCGGTATGAAAGTCGCATTGATTACTACAATTTTCGGCTTGATTGTTGCCATGATTCTTCAGGTATTCTATAATTATATCTTGTCTAAAATAGAAACAATAACCAATCAGATGGAAGATGCTTCAATTGTTTTGCTCGATTTGATTATGAAATACAACTTGAAATATAAAAAATGATTTAAGCTTGCTATGATAAAACCCTTTTATAAAGTATCTTATTATGTCTTTTATGTATGCATTGCAGCTATTTTAGTTATATTAGTATTGTTTTTTGGCTTTGGTTACAATGAAACAAATGCCGCTGGTTTACATGAACCGGTTTATACTTCGCTATTGATATATCTGATGTACATAATGTTGGTTGTGGCAATTATTGCAGTTGTTGTAGGGGGAGTGTGGAAATGTTTGAATGTTTTAAAAGATAATTTAAGAAAAACATTGAAATCTGTAACGGCAGTTGTTTTATTGGTCTCGTTGTTGACTGTAACTTACCATTTAGGAAGCGATAAACCTGTCTTAAGAGGGGTGAATAATGCTTTTACAGATGCTTTTTGGCTGAAAGTCTCAGATATGTTTCTTTATACAATTTATGTTTTGCTGGTTGTAGCAGTTTTCGGGACATTGATGAATTTGGTAAGGATGTTCAGGAAATAAATTTTGCAGGAATTAATAATCGGGAAGAAAATGATTAGGAAAAGAAGAAAGGTACCTAATATAAATGCTACTTCAACGGCAGATATCTCTTTTATGTTGCTTATATTTTTTCTTGTGACAACATCGATGAATACAGACGAGGGATTGTCTAGACGATTACCTCCTCCTATGGAGGAAGAATTTCAAAAGGAAGATATTCAAGTAAAGGAACGGAATATCCTTATGATTAAGATTAATAAGTTTGATGAACTGATGGTCAATGGGGAAATATGCGATATCACACAGCTAAAAGAAAAGGCGAAAAAATTTATTTCGAATGTAGGAAATGATCCGAAGATGCCCGAGAAACATATGAAAACAATCTCTCTTATGGGCGAAGTTCAAGTTACCGATAAACATGTTATTTCGGTCCAAAACGATGTCGGAACAAGCTATAATACATATATTCAAGTGCAGAACGAGTTGGTTGCCGCGTACAATGAACTTCGTAACGAATTGGCTTTATCGAAATTTGGACGGTCATTCAAAGGGTGCACAAAAGAGCAACAAAAGGCTATTATAGATTATTATCCGCAGAAAATATCAGAAGCCGAACCAAAATATCAATGAAAATCATGGCTATGAGTAAATTTAATAAGACAGGAAGACGTGAAATACCGGAACTGAATACTTCTTCTTTACCCGATCTTATCTTTTCTATTTTGTTTTTTTTCATGATTGTGGTGACAATGCGTGAAGTGACTTTAATGGTACAGTTTAGAGTTCCTGTAGTAACAGAGTTGGAAAAATTGGAGAAAAAATCGTTGGTTTCTTATATTTATATCGGAAAGCCATTGCCTGTTTATCAAGAAACAATGGGAATAGCCGATTGTATTCAGTTGAATGATAAGTTTGCAGAAGTTTCGGATATTTATAATTATATTTCTCATGAGCGGGAAAAGATGAGTGAAAGTGATAAGCCGCATATGCGTGTATCGTTGAAAGTTGATGCCCAAACTAAGATGGGAATTGTGTCGGATGTAAAGCAAGCTCTTCGTAAGGCTTATGCTTTGAATATTAGTTATTCGGCAACTCGGAGAGAATAAATGAATCGAATAAAAGAGACGTACTGTCCAAACACAAAACATGACAGTATGTCTCTTTTTATATAGATGGATAAATGGAAACTGGTTAATTGAGGATTTGTAAAAAGCTCTCAATGTCTTTTCTTATTTTTTTGTATAACGGTGAGTCTTTGTAAATCATGTTTCTATGAATCACTAAATCTACACTTACTTGACTGCGTTCGTAGGCAGTCAGTTCATTTTGAAGTTGTATGTTATGTAATGCCAGTTTATAAATTTGCTGTTCACGTTCTTTACGAAGCATCGTACAAATTGGATTTAATATTTTTAAGACCACATTATTTAATATGTGGTGACCTTGAATAAACATATAAGTGTTTTCCGGATAAACGCCCAAGTTTTTTAATTCTCTCTTCATTTTTTCTATTTCTGTCAAGGCATTTGCATGACGATGTTCTAAGTCTCGTAGTTTCCGGTTTATTTTTTTCCCCATATTGTTTAGGCAAACTTCAGGATGCTGGAGGTTGATTTGTTCTATCTTTACATAAGAACAGAAATCGAATAATGAAAATTCAGATAAATTGTGCTTACGGTAAAACCAGATAGACCATATAAATAGAGGATAAGCAATTTGTGAATAAAGTTTCATAAATGCCGGAATATCGATGATTTTATGGTCATTTAATGTTGCTGCAACGCATACTTCATGTAATCCTTCGGCATAGCAATGATAATTTTCAATGGCATAGGCGTAAGTTTGCAATACATACGGACATTCAATCATGTAGCGTGATGTTTGTGTGCATCCTTGCAATAAATAATCATAGTCGCTGTCTACACATGCTATCATATTCTCGCCTAATTGTTTGCCCAATTGGTTCATCAGAACAGTCTTCTTCCCTTTTGCCAATGTTGTTCGTGAAGGGAGCATAACTTCAAAGTAACGCTTGTCGTTTTCATATTCAGCCAATAAAGAACGCCAAAAAGAGATGTCGTCATAACTTTCTACATAAGCAACGATCTTTTTGCGTGCTTTTTTAGGTCTCAAGCTGTTGGCTGCACCAAGATACGTTGAAGACAAGTTTTCTGTAAGTCTTTTCCCCATAATTTATAGCATTTTAGTGAGTTGTAATGTCACTTACTTCGGTGACTGTGTCGACCCATCCATTCATGATAACCGCAGGCGAATGTGTTGTGAGGATAATTTGCACGTTAGGGTTTAGTACTCGGATTAATGAAATTAGCTTTTGTTGCCATTCTATATGTAAAGATATCTCAGGTTCGTCCATGAATAGTGAACAATGCTGATTGTCTTGTACTAAAACAGTTAATAGAATTACAAGCATTTGCTTTTCACCCGATGACAATTGATAAGGAGTGAGTTCATCGCCATCTTGTTCGAATAATATTTCGTTACTCTTCCGGTTTATTTTTTTTCCTGTATCGTTGAACAATTCATCAATTAAATCTTGAAATTTTGTTTTAGGTTTTGATACTTCAGCGGCTTGGGTCTGTTGCTCAGAATTCCCGCTTGTCAGCATTTCAATGATACGGTTCCCGATATTTACTTGATAATCAAGATAACGTCGTTGTAGTTGGTAAAGTTGCCAGTCAAGTTCGGTTTTTACATTTTGGTTGCCAATCTTTTCAAGTAGTCCAGAATTGATAAGCGGACGATCGAAGCTACGTATTACATCGAAGTTGATATAAGTGGCATCTTCCGGGGCAAAGATAAATGAAACTCCTTCTTGGAAATCGTTTGTCAGTGCTCCTCCTTCAAGAGCTGTAAGGCTTCTGACCGAATTATTTAATATGGTACTTTTCCCTATGCCATTTACGCCACTTAAGATGTTGACATCGGGGCGAAGATCCCAAGAGATGTTTTTACGTCCCCACATACCTTTGATTTCAATACGTTTGATATAGTTTGCCTGCTTTTTCATAGTTGTATTGATTGTTTCATTCAAACAAAAATAAAGATAATCTTGGAATTAATCAATGCTTTCACCTTTCTTTTTTCATAGAACTTGTACCTTTGCATCACAAATTTCGGAAGGACTGAATATTTCTGTTTTGTGTTATGAAAGAAAAATCGACAATGCATTCTCCGATACAGCATTTACAGCGTCAATACGATTTGTTACGATTGGAATATGAATACGAGAAGGAACAATTTAAGCGGCAAACTGAATTGATGGGAGTGGGGAGAAAAGTGAAACGCGGCGTGTGCTGGTATCCCTTGAATATAGGTAGGAGCTATTATAATGCTTTAAATCAATTGACAATAGAGATAGGGCGCCGGGAAGATAAGGAGATAGAACATTTGTTTGAATATGGTAAGCCAGTATGTTTCTTTACACAGGATGTGACGGGTAAACTTGCTTATCTTCCCTTTGTTGCAATGGTAAATTATGCAGATGAAGAACGTATGGCTGTGATTCTCCCCAATACCGCTGCTTTACTTTCTTTGCAAAGTGATCAATTGTTTGGTGTACAGCTGTATTTCGATGAGACCAGTTATCGTCTGATGTTTGAAGCCTTGGGAAAAGTAATTACTGCGAAAAATAATCGTTTGGCTGAGTTACGTGATATTTTTCATGGCTCTCTGCCGGCTTCTGCGTTTACTTTTCAACCGATACGTTTTCCATGGCTGAATAGGACGCAGGAGGAAGCTGTCAATAACGTGTTGCATGCAAAGGATGTTGCAATTGTGCATGGACCTCCCGGAACAGGAAAGACAACAACTCTGGTAGAAGCTATTTATGAAACGTTGCAACGTGAAAATCAAGTGTTGGTTTGTGCGCAAAGTAATATGGCAGTCGATTGGATAAGTGAGAAATTGGTGGATAGAGGAGTGAATGTGCTTCGTATTGGAAATCCCAGTCGTGTGAATGACAAGATGCTGTCTTTTACTTATGAACATCGGTTTGAATCTCATCCGGACTATCCACAGTTGTGGGGAATACGTAGGGCAATTCGTGATTTGTATGCAAAACTTCGGGAAACTACCAATAGGGAAAATATTCGCACAAAGATAAATTCTTTGAAAGATCGGGCAACTGAGTTGGAAGTAAGAATTAATGCTGCGTTGTTTGCCGAATCTCGTGTCATAGCTTGTACATTGGTAGGCAGTGCCAGCCGTTTACTGGTAGGGCAGAGGTTTGGCACATTGTTTATTGATGAGGCTGCTCAAGCATTGGAAGCAGCTTGCTGGATTGCCATCCGAAAAGCAGAACGGGTGATCTTTGCAGGAGATCATTGTCAGCTTCCGCCTACAGTGAAGTGTTTGGAAGCATTGCGTGGTGGCTTAGGTAATACTTTGATGCAATGCATTGTGGAGCAAAAGCCGGAAACTGTTTCCTTATTGCAAGTGCAATACCGGATGAACGATGAAATAATGCGTTTCTCGTCTGAATGGTTTTATCATGGAATGTTGCAATCGGCACCTGAGGTGAAATATCGTGGAATTCTCGATTTCGATATACCCATAGAATGGATTAATACTGAAACGATGGATTGTAACGAAGAATTTATCGGTGAAAATTATGGACGAATCAATAAGCCTGAGGCCGAACTGTCGGTTGGTCAACTGAAAGATTATGTGAATCGTATAGGTAAAGACCGATTTTTGGAAGAGCGTATCGATGTAGGATTAATTTCTCCTTACAAAGCTCAAGTGCAATATTTGCGTCAGCTAATTAAACGTGATGCTTTTTTCAAACCATTCCGTTCGTTGATAACGGTCAATACGGTCGATGGCTTTCAAGGACAAGAACGCGATGTGATAATTATTAGTTTGGTACGGGCAAATGAAGAAGGGCAAATTGGTTTCCTTAACGATTTGCGACGGATGAATGTGGCGATAACACGTGCCCGTATGAAATTGATTATATTGGGAGATGCTTCCACATTAACACACCATGCTTTTTACAGGAAATTGTATGCTTATATAGAGCAGTTGCACAATGATTAGGTACACATTTGTGGGAAAGTTGTATAGATTAAAAAAATACACTGATATATTATTGAAAAGATGCGGACATTTTATTCACAATGCCCGCATCTTTTTATTTAAACTCTTTGAAGTTTTTTCCTATACGCATGCAAACGTTCCAATGCGTGTTTCCGGCTTAATAAAATTTGCCGGCGATAAAGGAAGCAAGTTGTCAAAAAATAAATTCCAGCTTGCAACCATAGTACGCGGTATTCGGTTAAGACATCGTTTAGCGAGGCTCCCATGGTTTGTATGCGGATGTATCCGTTGATGCCGAAAGTAGATGGGAATATCCATGAAACAGCTTTCCAGAAAGAGGGGATAGCTGAACCCGGCCAAGAGATTCCTGAAATGAACAGTAAGGGTAATGAGGTGAATACAAATATCATCATGCAATCTTCACGCCGTCGGATAAGGCACGAACAGGTCATTGCAAAGAAAATACAAGCCGATAAAAAAGGGATGATAAATATTATTAGGGTGGTGGGTGAGGCAAGTTGTACTAATCGGAATAATTTCGGGACTAAACATAAAATATAGGCTGCAACTATGATGTAAATAAGGAAATAAGCAATCGATTTCCCGAAAACAATGCGCAGCGTCCCTTGATAATGCCTTCCTAAAGGAACTAAATCGCGAAAACGATTGTTTTCACGGGCTGTTCCTGCAGAAAGTCCGACACCAAGCAATAGTGTTTGTTGGATGATTAATATCAATACCGCTGGGATTAAAAAACTGGCAAATCCGTCTTGTGGATTGTATAATGATACATCTTCATAACTGATTGGTTGGGTTGTTATTTCATCCTGCCTATCGGTTGTATTTCCGGCTCGTTGAATCTGTATGTCCTTATTCATTTTTAGCGATGCTTCCGTATTGGCAAGTAGAAGTGCTTTGTAATAAAGCATACCACTCATGTCGGCAAAAATACTTATGCGTGTTTGTGTTCCATTAACCAAATCGTCACTGAAGTTCTCGGGTATATAAATAATGCCGTAAATCTTTTGCTGTTTAAGCAGGAGTTTGGCTTCTTCCATATCGGTACAATGAGAAACAATCTGAATATCGGGACTGCCGTCTACAAGACGTAAATATTCGCGACTTTGTGCCGATTGGCTGGCATCGACTGCAGCTGCCGGGACTTCACGTACAACTTCGTTGGTATAGATAAAAGCGTAAACCAATGGATATGCCAAAGGAACAAGAAGGAAGAAAATCAAAACCCCTTGGTCTTTAATACACATTTTCAGCTCTTGCTCGCAAATGTGGAATAGCCCGTTGATACCTTGCTTGATGGTATGTTTGAGTGACAGATTTCTCATAAATGCAATAAGTTAGGGGATATATACGTAATGTAACATTTCATTGCGTAATTTTTTCAGTACGAAAAATGGCAATAGCATGAACAATAAGAGAGCTACGATGGGTTGCCATACGTAAATAAGTGGATAACCGTTTAGTGCCAGATTGACGTATATTAAAAAATAATGCCGTAAAGGGAATAGCACGGTTAGTGCTTGTAATGTGGGATGCATAGCCATTATCGGGTAAGTGAAGCCGGATATAGAAAACGAAATGACTCCCCACAAAGAAGCTGCACTTAGAGCCAAACGAAGTGTTCCGAACATTCCGAAGAAGAATATCCCGACTGCTTGCGATGACAATACTAGTAGTAAGCCTGCCAATAGCATCGGCAGAATACCGCTGTTGCAAGGATAATGTAAGAATCCATACAGGTAAACATTATAAAATACGGTTACAAGGAAGAATATGAGGGTATGTGGCAAAAGTTTTCCTACTAATGCAGTTCCTATGGAATTGTCTGCAAGATGCATTAATGCTTGTGCCGTGTTTTCTTTTACCTCTGTTCCCAGTGTATAAGCAGTCGTTAGGAATATGAGTAGCATTAGAATTCCTGGCAATAAAGTATTACATAAATACACAGAATAGTTTAGCCATGGATTATTTAATGCATGCGTATCGATGACAATAGGTTGAAGAAAAGCCATTGCCTGTTTTTCGGTGGCTCCTTTTGCCTGTAAAGTCTTTAGCCCGATAGCTCCCGATGCCAACTCCGACATGGTACGCTGATCTCTATATAATAGCGACCCGGCAATCAGGTAAGCATAGTTTGTATAAAAAGAGACCTGAGGTTGCCGGCCGGTTATCGCCTCTTCTGTAGTTCCTTGAGGTATGTAATAAAAAGAATAAATCTCTCCTCTTTGTACAGCTTTACGTGCTTCATGAAAACTGGCATAGTGTGCAACAATATGAGTTTGTTGAAAAGCATCCAGATTACGAATGATATTTCTGGTTGTCGATGTATTGTCTATATCCACAACGCCTGCAGGCATATTGGTTGGCAAGCCATTTGCCATCAACGAAGTGAAGAATATGTAACAAAATATCGGTGCTATTATCATGCAGAAAAGATAAATAGGTCGAGTTGCAATGTTACGTAATTCTCGTATGGCAATCCGATACAGACGTTTATGAATTGTTATGTGCATAAATATTGTTTTTACCGATTCTCCGACTTGTAGATAGATAAATTATTTTTCAATAATAGCAGACATACCCGGTCGTAAATTTTCTATAGGTTGAGTAGGTTTGGCTTTCACTTCGAACGTTTTCAGGTCGAATCCTCCGGTTGTTTTTGTGGCTTTCCATGCGGCGTATGTTCCTAAGTCTTTCATATAAGTTACTTTAAAGATGGCATTTTTTTCTAATGCAGGAATAAAAGCTGATATTTCTCCACCTACGTAGAAATCTTTTAGGAAGTCTTCACGGACGTTGAATGTTACCCACATATCATTTAATTGGGCTACATTCATGATAGGTGCCCCTGTTCCAACTAATTCACCGACTTTAGGAAATATTTCTGTAACTTCACCGTCTGCCGAGGCAATAAGGTATGTTTCATTTATGTATGAATTTACTTCGGCAACAGCTCCTTCTGCCTGACGAACTTTTGCTGCAGCCATTAATTTATCTTCCCGTTGTGCTCCATTTTTTGCCATTGTATATTGTGCTTTGGCTGCGCGTTCGGTTGCAGCCATGGCATCGTATTGCGCTTTGGTTTCATCCCGTTTTTGTGCAGTCATAACTCCTTCTTTATATAAGAAATTGACTCTTTGGTACGATTTTTCTGCTATTTCTAATCCGGCTTTGGCTTTTTGCCACATTTCGTAGGCTGCTTGAAGTTGTTCTGCCCGGGTTCCTTTTTCTGCTTTTTCATTTAAAGCTTGTGCCGCTTGTTCCAAAGCTTCAACTTGTGTAAGTTTTGCCATGACATCGGGTGCTTCAAGGATGGCAAGTGTATCGCCAGCTTTTACTTGATCTCCTTCTGCGACAAAGAATTTCAAGATACGTCCGGGAACTTTACTTGATACACGATATTCGGTTGCTTCTGCCTGACCTTGAATGATTTCGGTACCTTTTCTAAAAGCGATGAAGCCAATAATACTTACAATCAATACCACAGCTACAAGGGTAATGAATGCCAATACGATGTTACTACGTTGAGTTCTTTCTGCCATATTGTTTTTATTTTAATGTTCCCATTGATTTATTTAAATAAATTTCGCTCATTTTCAGGTCGATTTGTGCATCGATTTTTCCTGATTGCGCTGAGAGCCATGCTGTCTGCGCTTCCAATACATTACTGGTTGGGATGACTCCTTCTTTAAATCCTAAGTTGGCATAACGAAGATTTTCTTCTGCTTTTTCCATATTTTTTTTTGCCATTGCTAATTTTTTTTGTGCTTCATTTACTTTATATGAACTTTGGGTGACTTGTAATTCAATTTTTTCTTTCGCATCGTCTAATTGGTAACGGGCTATGTTGGCTTCGGCTTTTGCTGCACGTACCTTGTATGTTCCTTCTCCCCAATGTAGGATAGGTATTTTAACAACAGCTCCTATTCCCCACATCCCACGGAACTTATTTTCAAAGCCGTTGACCAATGATGGATTGGTGAACAGGTAATTGGCTGTTAAACCAATGGAAGGTAAAAAATCAGCACGGGCGACATTTACTTTTTGTTGATAGATTTTTGAGACCAATTCCAGACTTTTTAATTCTTCCCGATGAGTCAAGGCTGTATTGACATTGCTTTCTGTTAATGTATTGGGGAGCATAAGGTCTTTTATGTTCTCGTCTGCCAGATAAATTTCCGTGTCGAGCGGAAGACCACATAGTTGGCATAAAACCATTTTCGACAAATTCAGTCCGTCTTCAACTTGTGTCAATGTCATTTCTGCTTCATTGACTTTTACTTTTACGCTAAGAGCATCGGCGGTAG
>DXCG01000114.1 GCA_019116145.1 Candidatus Phocaeicola gallistercoris | reverse complement strand
GTACGCATCACCAGTTTTTCTTATAAAAAAGGTATTCCCGGAGATCCTTCGGGAAATGGCGGCGGATATGTTTTCGACTGCCGTGCCATTCATAATCCGGGTAAATATGAAGCCTATAAACAACTGACCGGACGAGATGATGCTGTTATCCGATTTTTAGAAAAAGACGGAGAGATTCTTACTTTTTTGGAGCATGTTTATGCACTGGCCGATGCTCATATCCAACGATACTTGGAAAGGGGATTTACTCACTTAGACATTCATTTTGGATGCACAGGAGGACAACACCGATCTGTATACGCCGCTGAACATGTGGCCAAACATGTTCATGAGAGATTCAATGTCCGTGTACTTCTTATCCACCGTGAGCAACAGATTGAAGAAACCATAAATCCCTGTCATTTATGAAAGCGATGATTTTTGCTGCCGGATTAGGCACACGGCTTAAACCACTGACAAACCATACTCCTAAAGCCCTGATTCAAGTAGGAGGTATTCCCATGTTGCAACATGTCATCCTAAAACTAAAAGAAGCCGGCTTCACTGAATTGGTGGTCAATATTCATCACTTGGGCGAACAGATTTCCGATTTTCTACAGGCTAATGGCAACTTTGGAATCAGCATCCATATCAGCGATGAAAGGAATGAACTGCTCGATACGGGAGGTGGCATTAAAAAAGCTGAATCTTTTTTCAATGGGAATGAGCCATTTTTAGTTCATAATGTAGACATTCTCTCGAATGTCAATTTGACTTCTTTCTATAACTTTCATTCAAATACGTCAAACGATGTATCCTTGTTGGTCAGCAAACGAGATACCAACCGCTATTTATTATTCAATTCCAACAACCATTTATGTGGATGGATAAATACTATGACAGGAGAAACAAAGCCTCAAAATTTCATCTACGACAAAGAAAAATACCATCCGTATGCATTCAGTGGCATACAAATGGTATCTCCTTCTATTTTCCGGACAATGAATGACTATCCTTATAATAGGTTTTCCATTACCGACTTTTATCTGCAACATTGCAAAGATTTACAAATAGGATGCTGCGTCCCTGCAGACTTCCGCATGATAGATATTGGGAAACCTGAAACATTGGCTTGTGCAAATCAGTTCTTAAACGAAATGGAATCAAAAGTCTAATAAAATAATCATTCGCCCAATGTCATATCTGCATTTAAAATCTCTAAAAACACATAAAATTCATCTCCCACATGCTTTATTTCATATCGCAAATCACTATTTCGCACCTCCATCTTTCGGATATTATTTAAATTCCGTTTTGAGACTTTTTCATAGGAAGGCATTTTCAATGACCTGTCTTCCGGATTAGTGTTTTCCTTAAGGAAATAAACTACTTTCTTATCAGATCCCCTTAATGCTTCATCTATCCAAGACTCTACCGGACGTATTTCGTCAGAAGACCGGCTGGAAGTATCTTTCAATGTCGTTATCAGCACAACACCATATTTACCTCGCTTCCCATATTTTTTTAGTATTTCCTCATTTTTCAAGACTGTAAATGTTTTAATATCTTCCACACATATTTTATCGAGCGTACTTTCTTTTCCATCTACTAACACTAAAGGTTTATTTTTCCCGTGTTTCCTTTTTTTAAAATCAATAAACTCATTATAGTCGTTCTTATCCCCATTCAAATTTCTAGTAACAGGGTGTTTTTTATCGATCTTAAATGCTATAGGAAACGTAACACGCACATTTACAGGCTCTCCATTAAATATACCGGGAGTCCAACGTGGCATATTCGCTATTGCACGAAGAGCTATTTTATCCAACAACGGGTGAAGAGACCTAAAAATCTTAATATTGACAACATCTCCATTTTTATCTACAACAAATTGCATTATAACCCTCCCTTCAATACCCTCTTGTTTCAATTCCACAGGATAATAGACATTTTCCTGCACATAAGCGTTAATAGAATTTATCCCTCCGGGATATTCTGGGAAGGAATCGGGTACCTCACAAATTTCTATACCATCACTTACTATCATATTCCTCTTATCATCATCGGGGAATGCAAAACCAACAAAGAAACATAAAGAAAAGCATATTAAAACCGCCAATCTCTTTAAATTTACAATTAATCTCATACCATCAAATTTTATAATTAACAACTAAAACAATTACCACAAATTCAATTTATTTTTTCGAGCTTCTTCCATGGAAACGGACAACACTCGCTTCTCTTTATTGTTCTTACGTAAACATTCATATTCATCGGCCAACTCTTTTACAAAAGCATCATGTGTCATAGGATTTAACAAGCGTGCTGCCACAGGTGCATTTAATGAAGCATCTTTCAGATGCACTACCGGACCATGATAAACAGGAGCAATTTTTAAAGCAGTATGTAATTTTGAAGTTGTAGCACCACCAATCATTACAGGAATTCGAAGTCCGGCACGTTCCATTTCATGAACCACATGTATCATCTCATCTAAAGAAGGAGTAATTAATCCACTTAACCCGACAATATCGACCTGTTCACGAATTGCTACCTCTACAATTTTCTCAGCAGGAACCATCACACCTAAATCAATAATTTCATAATTATTGCAAGCCATTACAACCGAAACAATATTCTTACCTATATCGTGCACATCTCCTTTTACTGTTGCAACCAAAATCTTTCCATTTTTCTTCACTCCTTCTTTCCCCTCCGATACTATATAAGGTTGCAAAATAGAAACAGCATCTTTCATTGTTCGAGCAGTTTTCACCACTTGTGGCAAAAACATCTTTCCTGCCCCAAACAATTCACCTACACGATTCATCCCATTCATAAGCGGACCTTCTATAATGCTGACAGCATTCGGATAAGATTTTAATGCTTCATGCAAATCGTCTTCCAAATAATCATCAATCCCTTTCATCAATGCATACTGAAGACGTTCTTCTACTTTAGTTCCTTCTCTCCATGCTGCATGCAATACTGTCTCCCGTCCCGTTACAGTTTCCTTCCCTTCTGCTTTTAGTTTATTTGCAACTTCAATTAACTTTTCAGAAGCATCATCCCGTCGATTCAGTACTACATCTTCAATACATTTCAAAATATCAAAAGGAATATCAGTATAAAGAACAGAAGATGATGGATTAACAATCCCCATATCCATACCTTCTGAAATTGCATGATAAAGGAAAACAGCATGCATTGCCTCACGAATATAGTTATTTCCACGGAATGCAAATGAAAGATTACTTACTCCACCGCTGACATGAGCACCAGATAGATTTTCTCGTATCCATTTTGTTGCACGAATAAAATCAACCGCATAATTATTATGCTCTTCCATTCCTGTTGCTATCGCCAACACATTAGGATCGAAAATAATATCTTGTGGACGAAAACCCACTTCCTTTGTTAATATACGATAAGCACGAGCACAGACTTCTATCTTACGCTCATAAGTATCTGCTTGCCCTTTTTCGTCAAAAGCCATTACAATAACAGCCGCTCCATATCGTTTTACAGCACGGGCACGTGAAATAAAAACATCTTCCCCTTCTTTCAACGAGATAGAATTGACAATACATTTACCCTGAACACATTTCAATCCAGCTAAAATCACATCCCATTTCGATGAATCAATCATTATAGGCACACGAGCAATCTCGGGATCGGACGCAATCAGATTAAGAAAATTTGTCATTTCTTCGACAGCGTCCAACAAACCATCGTCCATATTAACATCTATGACCAATGCACCATCGTCGACCTGTTTACGAGCAATAGCCAACGCTTCATCGTACTTTTTCTCATTAATCAGACGAAGGAACTTACGCGACCCTGCCACATTACATCTTTCACCGACATTGACGAATTTAATTTCAGGAGAAACTTCCAATAAGTCTAGTCCGGAGAGCCACAGATATTTTGATTCTGTACCCCGCAGACGAGGCTTATAACCTTTTACCAACGAAACAAATTGTTTAATATACACTTCTGTTGTCCCACAACACCCTCCGACAATATTTACCCAACCTTCATCAATGTATTCTTTCAATTCGGCAGTCATTTCTTCAGGCGTCTGATCGTATTGCCCTAAGCTATTAGGAAGTCCGGCATTCGGATATGCACTAATATAATAAGGAGCACGATTTGCCAATTGCTTCAAAAAAGGTTTTAATTGTCTGGCTCCAAATGAACAATTCAAACCAATCGAAAAAATATCGACATGTTGAACAGATGCAAGAAAAGCATCAAGCGTTTGCCCGGATAAAGTCCTCCCACTTATATCCGCAACTGTAACCGAAAGCATCAAAGGCACTTTACGTCCTGTTACTTTTACAGCATCTTCAAACGCAAAGAAAGCAGCCTTAGCATTCAATGTATCGAAAATTGTTTCTATCAGGATTGTATCTACTCCCCCTTCAAGCAAAGCAATTATCTGCTCCCTGTAAGCATTTGCCAGCTCATCGAATGTCAATGCACGATAAGCAGGGTTACTTACATCAGGACTCATTGAACAAGTTTTATTGGTAGGTCCTACCGAACCAGCCACCCAACGAGGATGTTCAGGATTCTTTGCCGTATATTCATCAGCCAAATGGCGTGCCAAACGAGCAGCTTCCAAATTAATTTCCCTGCAATAAGACTGCATCCGATAATCAGCCAATGAAACAGACGTCGCATTAAACGTATTGGTTTCAATGATATCAGCACCAACTTCGAGATATTTCCGATGGATATCTCTAATAATATCCGGACGGGTCAGGCATAATATATCATTACATCCTTTTAACATACCGGGAATATCCCGAAAACGATCTCCACGAAAATCACTTTCTGTCAGACCATATTGTTGTATCATAGTGCCCATCGCCCCATCGAGCACCAATATGCGTTTGTCGATATATTCTTGTATTGTCTTCATTAATCTCTACTTTTCATTGGAAAGAAACAGGCATCATTCCTACTCTTTTTTCTATCTATTCTTTTATCCGCCGGTTCAAGTTATTCTCAATGCTTAAACATACGCTCCATCATCCGCCGATCTTCTTTTTCTTTCAAAGTCTGACGTTTATCATACTGCTTTTTACCCTTAGCCAAAGCGATAACAACCTTTGCCAATCCTTTTTCATTAATATACATACGGGTAGGTACAATCGTAAACCCCGGTTCTTCAGATGTTCGTTCCAACTTACGAAGTTCTTTTTTTGTAAGCAACAGTTTACGGTCGCGTCGTGCTGCATGGTTATTGTACGAGCCATAAAAATACTCGGCAATGTGCATATTTTTCACCCACAATTCTCCCCTTGAAAAGAAACAAAACGTATCAACAAGACTTGCCTTACCCTGCCGGATTGATTTTATTTCTGTACCGGTCAGTACTATTCCTGCAGTATAAGTATCAATAAACTCATAATCGAACGAAGCACGTTTATTTTTAATATTTATATTATTTGTTCCTGTTTTCATTAATTCAGAAATACTGTTAATTCATTGAATACATACTCTATAAACATCGGGCATACCAAAATAGTAATTGTTGCAAACAAAGTAAACAAAACCTGCCGACGTTCCGGTACTTCCAACCAACGTCGTACCCCTTCAAATACAACAACGATGGTGTAAATTTGCAAAATCCAATGAAGTATCACAATAGAAAACAAACTACTTACGATATTCAAAACAAAAATAACCACCATGGAATATCCCACAAATATCAACATGCGCCGATAGGCATCAGTCATTTTCAACCATCGGGTTCCCAGCTTTCCCAATATATATGCCGAAAGGAAAAAGCCACCAAACAAGGCAACAGCCAAGGCACAACAACGAGTTAAAGCTACTTGAAACATTAGTGCCGATAAGTCGCGTCCAATAAGAGACCCGATAAATTCAGACAATCCGCAAAGCCCAATCAGTGGATAAACAAATTCCGACTGAATATCTTTTGTTATCCCTTCTTCTTTTATCCCATCCCATGCTTTTGCCGGTGCAGACAAAAGAGACACTATCCGCTGAAATAAATTCTTATAATTCAATATTTTCCTTTTTAAATTACTAAAGTGCACAAATGTATAAAAAAAGAATGATATGATAAATAAAAAGAGGCCGACACTTATTGTTGACCTCTTCCCGCTTTTATTATATAATTCAATTATCCTATTTAAACGAACGGAGTGAATATGTAATTACCTTTTTTGAAACATCGGATGAATAATTAGGAAGTTGTGTTGGAATATCTCCTACAGTACTATCGTATGTGACATTGACTGTTGTCATTGATGTATAGTCAATTGACATTCCGCTTTCGTCTATCTTATCGAACAAATCTTCCAAAGAGATATATAACGGTTCTTGACATCTGACTGTATAAACATCTCTGAAAGAAGCATGTTCGGGCAATATGATGTTATCCACATCGTAACATAAACGCAAATTCAAAGCCGTTTTAGACATTAATATATCATTTATATCGTAATAAACAGTGAACTTATGATTTTTCTTAATCAAATTTTCCTCTATATCTTCCTCATTTCTTGTTGCATATTCCTCTTTAGTAACATAATACTGCACCGGGAGTATCAAATAATCATTAGTCCCCCAGACGCCACCCATGCCACCGCTTTCCTGTTCATTATATAAGCGGCAAGTCACCATTCCTTCCACATCTGTAGTTGTTCTTTTCACACTCATTGTATCCAGATAATCAACATCCCCCAAAATCGTTATATTCACCGAATTACTTTGAGTGTTGATTTTCGTATAATCATATTGCATTGTCAGAACAGCCAAATCGGAATCATCTTTCACCGTAACACCTTCCGGGATATACTTCCCTCCATCTTCATCTTCAAACCATCCTCCGGCATTAGGATGCAATACTGCTGTACCTATTACATTTGTGTTCTCATCGGTTTTCAAGCACGAACTTAATCCTGCCATTATAACAACTGCCGCAAGCAATACACTCAATTTCACTTTCTTCATATTCTCAAATTTGTTATAGTTGTTTTATTTTTTTAAATGCAAAAGAACAAAAAACACTGCATTATTTTATTGTTTTAACTTTTTTTCATTATCCAGCCTCAAAACATGCTTTTCTTTTTCCCTGAACGTGAGCGTCTTTTCCTAAAAGATGAAGATATTTTCCACAAAAGACGAGCACAAATCCACGTCCTTTTTTACTACATCCTATTCTTCCTCTACAACCTGTGCAAAAAAACCGAGATGCCCGTCTACATAATTTGCAACAATGGCTGTAACCTCCTCTTCCATTTCCATAAACTGTTCCTCCAGTTCATCGAACACTTCGTACTGCTCATACATCGCCATAAACTCATCGTCATTGCATTCACGCTCCAAATCCTTACGGTGAGCATCGTACACTTCTCGGGCTTCATAAATTAATTTCGAAAACTTTTTCGCCCCCATTAACCGCATAGCTTTTGCAAACGGATTCAAAAAAATATATGGCCCATATCCATTTTGTATCAACTGCACAAAGCCCCCCTCACTCACTTCCTCACAGAACACCCGGTATCCTAAAAGCGTATGCTGATATCCATTCAGCAACGGCATGGCTTCTGCATTGACTTTTCCTCCTGTGACTTCTAAATATTTATCGGTAAAAACTTTCAAAAACTCGTCCATACCTTCTTCTGCTGCACGCCGCAATGCAACATCGCTTACAGTTATTCCCGTTTCTTCCATGATACATAAAATTGATTAGCTACACACAAAATATAAAAACACGATGGCAAAGATATAACTTTCTGTCAGAAAACAGAAAAAGATTTGTCAAGTTGACTTTACAAAATAAGAATGCATGCAAAAAATATCATTAAAATGTAACAAAAAGTTCGCCGCATGCCGTTGTATAACTAAAATAAAACGACTAACTTTGCATGCGAAATCGAGGAAAGCCCTCGGTTGTTAGGCATTAGTCCTACTTATTTTTTATTACTCAATAAAACGTAACGAATATGACTTATTCACAGG
>DXCG01000113.1 GCA_019116145.1 Candidatus Phocaeicola gallistercoris | reverse complement strand
TTTAATATAAATATTCCCTTTTGCATCTTTTATGGCCATATCGCCTGTATGAAGCCATCCTTCTTTATCAATTGTTTGACGAGTAGCTTCTTCATTTTTATAATATCCTAACATTACATTCTGTCCTCGGCAGATTAACTCGCCGGGAATGTGCTCAGGGTCTTCCGATAAAACTTTTGTTTCCATGTTGGATACAGTTTTTCCACATGAAGTATATTCTATTTCATCCCAACGGCTATGGCAGATTAAAGGAGCCGCTTCTGTCATTCCATAGGCAATAGTATATGGAAAATTTATTTTTCGTAAGAATGCTTCTACTTCCGGATTGAAAGGTGCACCTCCAATAACTATTTCTATGAAATTTCCTCCAAATACTTGCATGGCTTCTGTGCGTATTTGGTCTTTTATTTTATCGCTGATAAGAGGTAGTTTCAGTAGTAGTTTCCCCAGTTTGTTGTCGACCTTAGGAAGAATATTTTTTTTGAAAATTTTCTCAACGATAAGAGGAACACATGCAATGACCCTTGGGCGAATTACAGCAAATGATTCTGCTATAATTTTGGGAGAAGGCATTCGGGTAAGGAACCATAAATGAACTCCAACAGTTATGCCATAAATAAAGTCGAATACAAGACCGAAAATATGTCCTAATGGAAGCATGGATACAACGTTGTCGCCTGCTTTCAGATTTACTTTATTATGAATGTGGGTAATGTTTGAAATAACACTTCTATAGGGAAGCATGACACCTTTTGAATATCCGGTAGTTCCTGATGTATAATTGATGACAATAACTTCTTCAGGATTCTCCCGTCGATAAGATACATGTTCTGCACGGAAGCGGCATGGATAACGTTTTCCGAATTCTTCATTCAAGTGTTCACGGGCATAAGTCAATAGTTTAGAGCGTGTAACAACTAAGTCGTAGTTCTTTAATTCAATGATTCCTTCCAATTTGGGCATGGCTGCTTCATTGAAATTTTCCCATACTTGATCCCCGACAAAAAGCATCCGAGCTTCAGAATGATTAACGATATTGTGTACATTATCTGCCTTGAATTCGTGGAGAATAGGAACAGCTACAGCTCCATAAGTAATAATTCCTAAAAAGGCGGCAGCCCAATTTGCACTGTTCCTCCCACACAATGCAATTTTGTCACCTTGCTGAATGCCTGCATATTTGAAAAGAATGTGTATTTTTTCGATTTTTCGAGCCACATCTTTGTATTGTAAAGTGACTCCTTTATAATCTGTCATTGCGTCAAGATTCCAGTTTTGACGAATGCTTTGCTCTATGAGTCCTATTAAAGAATTGGGTATTTCCATGTCGTTTTTGCACACTATTTGCATAAATGTGCGCAAAAATAATAAAACTTATGAGATTTATAATTATTTGTCAGCAATTATTTTCTCTTTTCTCTTGATGTATGATAAAGCGATAATTGTTAACTTTGTTCCCATAAAACATCATGGATAAAAAAGAAAAGATTATGTTGATTTATAATACAACTTATCATGTTAATTTAGAAGATGCTCGTAATTTTATAATATGGTTAAATGAATATTATATTCCTGAGGTTGAAAAAACAAATAATTTAACTAATCCGCGTATCTTTCGAATATTAAGTCATAAGGAACAAGATAGCGAATGCTTTTCTGTTCAATGGGAAGTGGAAAACAGTGCCGTTTTACATCATTGGCATATAAAGCAAGGGATACTTTTAAATGAAGAAATGCAGAAAATATTTAAAGATAAAGTTGTAGGATTTTCTACATTGATGGAGGTTGTCCGGTGATACAGGCAAGGGAGAAGATTATATTAGGAATAGATCCGGGAACAAATGTGATGGGATATGGTGTATTGAAGGTAACAGGTACAACTCCCAGTGTTATGACACTTGGTGTCATAGATTTGCGTACATGTAAGGATTCTTATTTGAAATTGAAACATATTTATGAACGGGTGCAAGGCATTATAACCTCTTATTTACCAGATGAATTAGCTATTGAAGCTCCTTTTTATGGAAAGAATGTACAGTCGATGCTGAAATTAGGTCGTGCACAAGGTGTTGCTATAGTAGCAGCTTTATGTCGTGACATCCCGGTTACAGAGTATGCTCCTTTGAAAATTAAATTAGCTATAACAGGCAACGGACAAGCTAGTAAGGAACAAGTTGCAGAGATGTTAAAACGTATGTTACATATTCCCGATTCGGAAATGGTTCCTTTTATGGATGCGACCGATGCGTTAGGTGCTGCATATTGCCATTATTTGCAGATGGGACGTCCTTCTCTTCCAAGTATGTATAAAGGTTGGAAAGATTATGTGTTAAAGAATCCAGAAAAAATTTCAAAATAAATAAGATCGTATGAATTATAAAAATTTATGTGGTATGTTATTCTCTTTGTTATGTGGTTGTTCATCTGCTAATCAAGAGAAATATGCATCGTTTGATGATTATCCTGTTCCTGAAGGTAGCTGGGAGGAAATGTCATACAGTCCTTCTGCTACGTCGTTTTCTGCATGGGCTCCTACCGCCGAGGAGGTTCGTGTATTACTTTATGAACAAGGCGAGGGGGGAGCTCCTTATGAAATGATTCAGATGAAACGTGCTGAAGATGGTTTATGGGAAGCGTCTATGAAGTCTGATCTTAAAGGGAAATTTTATACTTTTAATGTGAAAATAGATGGAAGATGGCAGGGAGATACACCCGGGATAAAGGCGAAAGCTGTGGGTGTAAATGGAAACAGAGCTGCTATAATCGATTTTAAAGATACAAATCCTCAAGGATGGGAAAAAGATGTTCGTCCTCAATTTGCTCAAATGTCGGATGCGATTATTTATGAAATGCATTTTAGAGATATTTCTATCGATACAGTTTCCGGAATAAAGAATAGAGGTAAATTTATTGCCTTTTCAGAAGAAAATACACATACCTTTTGGGGGGAGAAAACAGGATTAGATCATTTGAAGGAATTGGGCATTACTCATGTTCATATCTTGCCTTCGTTTGATTTTTCATCTATTGATGAAAACAAGTTAGATGTTCCTCAGTATAATTGGGGATATGATCCTAAAAATTATAATGTGCCAGAAGGGTCTTATTCAACAAATCCATTCGATCCGGTAACACGTATTCGGGAATTTAAGCAAATGGTTATGGCTTTTCATAAAGCAGGAATTCGTGTTGTTATGGATGTCGTTTATAATCATACAGCATCTACAACGGATGGTAATTTTGAGCGAATGGTTCCGGGATATTTTTATCGGCAAGATAAAGATGGAAATTTAGCCAATGCTTCCGGTTGTGGAAATGAAACAGCCAGTGAACGCGCCATGATGCGTAAGTATATGATTGAATCGGTGTGTTATTGGGCAAGCAAATATCATATAGATGGTTTCCGTTTTGATTTAATGGGGGTTCATGATATTCAGACGATGAATGATATTCGTTTGGCACTTGATAAGATAGACCCTACAATTATTATGTATGGTGAAGGATGGGCAGCAGCTGCTCCTCAGTTGCCTTTCGATGAATTGGCAATGAAAAATAATGTATATAAAATGCCGGGTGTAGCTGCTTTTAGTGATGAATTTCGGGATAGTTTGCGTGGTCCTTTCGGGCAAGATGATATGGGGGCTTTTTTATTAGGAAGAAAAGGGCATGAAAATGGTATCAGGTTTGGTATTGTTGGAGGTGTTAAGCATCCTCAATTAAAAAAAGATTCGGTAAATGCAGGACCGGATTCATGGGTGGGTTCTCCATCTCAATTTATCAGTTATGTAAGTTGTCATGATGATTTGTGTTTGGCCGACCGTTTGAAAAAAACATTGTCAAATGCTTCTGAGGCGGAGTTGGTTGCATTACAAAAATTAGCAGAAACAGCCGTTTTGACATCGCAAGGAGTTCCTTTTATTTTCTCAGGAGATGAATTTATGCGTACAAAATATGGTAATCCGAATACATATAATATGTCGGATAGTATCAATGCCATAAATTGGTTCAGGAAAACGAAATATCGTGATGTTTTCGATTATGTAAAAGGATTGGTAGAGATTCGTAAGGCACATCCTGCATTTAGGATGGGAAAGACAGAGCTTGTTTGTGAATATCTTGAATTTCTTCCGGCTCCTTCATCTGTTGTGGCATTTTTGATAAAAGGGGCACCATGCAATGACACGTGGTCGAATATAATTGTTGTATTGAATGCTCAAAAGATCCCTGTTGTGATTCAAATACCCGAAGGTGAGTATCGGGTAGCATGTAAAGATGGTATTGTAGATACAAAATCGGGAATAGGAGTCATTTCTGGGAATCAAGTAAAAGTAAGTCCTCGTTCTGCTTTGATTATTCATCAATAACAACCATGAATGCACATGAAATAATAGTGATAGAAAACGGTGTTACGCGAAACCCCATATACCGTTTGAAAGAACCCATTAATTTACGGATACTTGAAGGTGAACATATTGCGATTGTAGGAGCTAATGGAGCTGGTAAGAGTTTGTTGGTTGATACCATTATCGGTCGTTATCCGTTATTGATGAATGAAGTACATTATAATTTTTCTTCACCAGTTTCCACGTTGGTTTCCGATAATATTAAATATGTAACTTTTCGCGATTCGTATGGTGAGGCTGATAATACTTATTATTATCAGCAGCGATGGAATGCGCATGATATAGACGATACTCCTATCGTACGCGATTTGCTTCCTTCTTGTAACGATAAGAAAGTGCGCGATTCGTTATACGAGCTGTTTGGTATAGGAGATATGCTTGATAAGCATATTGTATTACTTTCCAGCGGTGAATTGCGTAAATTCCAATTGACGAAAACATTATTGAGTAATCCGCGTGTTTTGATTTTGGACAATCCTTTTATCGGGTTGGATGTGAAGACGCGTGTCCTGTTACACGGTTTGTTACAAAAACTGATAGAGCAGATTTCGTTGCAAGTGATATTAGTCCTTTCGAAAACAGATGAGATTCCAGATTTTATAACTCATGTTATTCCGGTTTCTAACCGGACATGTGGCGTGAAAATTTCTTTGCAAGCATATTTAGCTATGCAAGGAACTGTTCCTGCACATATATTATCTTTGGAAAAAAGGAAAGAGTTGCTGGATTTGCCATATCGTTCCGATGACGATTATTGTGTGGATGAAATTGTGAGTTTGCGTAATGTCAGCATTATTTATGGTGAGCGTATTATTTTAAAAAATTTGAATTGGACAGTCAAGTGTGGAGAAAAATGGGCGCTGACCGGCGATAACGGCTCGGGAAAATCGACTCTTCTTAGTCTGATTTGTGCCGATAACCCACAAAGTTATGCTTGCGATATTTCTCTATTCGGGCGTAAACGCGGTACCGGTGAAAGCATTTGGGAAATAAAGAAGCATATAGGTTATGTAAGTCCTGAAATGCATCGTGCTTATATGAAAAACCTTCCAGCCATTGATATTGTAGCCAGTGGCTTATATGATACCATTGGATTATATAAGAAACCGACAGAAAAGGATCGTTCTGTATGTGAGTGGTGGATGCATATCTTCGGGATTGAAGATTTGAAAGGTCGTAATTTCCTCCAGTTGTCAAGTGGTGAACAACGTATGGTTCTATTAGTACGTGCATTTGTAAAAGATCCGGAATTATTGATTTTGGATGAGCCATTACATGGCTTGGATGTGTATAATCGTCGTTTGGTCAAAGATATAATAGAGACTTTTTGCCATCGTAAAAATAAAACATTGGTCATGGTCACTCATTATAAAGAAGAGTTACCGGATGTGATTACGGATTCGTTGATTTTAAAGCGCAGCACTTGATTATTTGAGGTAAAAGAAACATTTAATTGTTTGTAGCCCGTTGTTGAAAGAAAATCAACAACGGTTTTTTTTGTTGGATAAGTGAAGAAAAAAATAACGAAGTTTATATTCAATTCCTAAATCTTTTCAGTTTTAAGTTGTTTGTTTGCATTACAGTAATAAATAAAAAGAATATTAACCTTTTAAAAAATTGTGTGATATGAAAAAATTAATGTTTTTGTTTGTTTGTTTGCTTTCAATGCAAGTAGTAATGGCCGATAACGATAAGTTAATTACTGTTGAGAAATTACCTCAGAAAGCTCAGGAATTTGTCAAGACACATTTTGCTAAAGCTGATGTTGCTTTCACTAAAATGGAAAGAGAATTTTTAGATTCGTCGTATGAAATTATGTTTGTCAATGGCGATAAGATTGAATTCGACAAATCGGGAAATTGGAAAGAAATACAGTGTAAGCGTCAGTCGGTTCCCGATGCTATTGTTCCTGCGAAAATAAAGGCATTCATTCAAGAAAATTATCCTGATGCAAAAGTCCTGCAAATTGAAAAAGACCGTTATGAATACGAGGTACGTTTGTCTAATTATTGGGAATTGACGTTCGATTTAGAATTCAATTTAATCGATATGAATCAAGATGATTGATAGGCTTTTGAGAGCAAAGAGCATGGTATAAAAGCTGCAGGGGTAAGTGAAAAACTTACTCCTGCCGATGTTTTTGAAAGACACGCTTTTTTATTCGTATAAATTGTCGTTGTAATTGAATAGGTCGGAAGCATCTTTCAGTAAAGGATGATGTTGGTCTTTTTCCGATAAAATGACTTTATCGGAAGGAATTCCCCAATTTATATTTAAATCCGGATCATTCCATGCAATAGCCCCTTCGCTTTGTGGAGCATAGAAATTGTCACACTTATACTGGAAGATGACTTCCGGAGAAAGGACACTGAATCCATGTGCGAACCCTCGTGGAATAAATAACTGCAAATGATTCTCTTCTGTCAATTCTACAGCCACATGTTGTCCGAAAGTTGGCGAGCCTTTTCGGATATCGACAGCAACATCCAATACACTTCCTTTGATGACGCGGACCAGTTTGCTTTGGGCGTATGGCGGTTTTTGGAAATGCAAACCGCGTAATACACCATAACAAGATTTGCTTTCATTGTCTTGAACGAAGTTGATTGTCTGCACTTGTGCATTGAAATCTTTTTGTGAGAATGATTCGAAAAAGTATCCTCTGCTATCTTTAAATAAACGAGGCTCTATGATTACTACACCGTCAATAGTTGTTTTTATAATGTTCATAAGATTATTTATTTAATGTCAAATTCGTTTGTGTATGTTTTGTATAGGTTTTCTGTTCCCATTTTTTTCGTAATGCGGTATTTGCCTTTTTTTAAATCTTCCGAAGAAATCATGACGTCGATGAAACGATAAGTATTGGGTGCTATTTCATAATTGGTAATGCCGGTTAGACATGAAACGTTAATGCTTTGCCAATTGTTATTGTTCCATGTTTCCATTTGAAATTGGTTATCGAGTTTCAATACGTTTGAAGTGGGATTGGAGATGCAAATGGTTAAGATTTTTGTTGTATCTTTATTAATCGTCGTTGTAATTTGCATGCTCGCTTCTTTTTTATGTATTGATTCAGTCAATTCATTTCCTCCATAAGGAGTTTCAGAAAAGCACGATTTATTAAAATAATATTCATAAAAATCTTTGTTGTTATGAAACCGTTTAGAAACCTCTATGCTCTGAGGTAATAAAATGGAAGAGGAAAGGGAGTCAAGTTCCTGCTTGATGAAGCTGAAATTGTTCTCTTTCAACGATCGGTTCAATACTTGTTGCAAGCGGTATAGTGTACGTGTTGTTGAGTTTTCTGATAAGTATTGCATTTGCTGCTCCAGCACATTGTTGGCAAGTTCAAAGTCTTGTTGGGCAGTTGTACTGTCTCCTATCCAGTCTTCCAGTTCAGCTTTCATGCTTATCATTTGTGCATTCATCGATGTTCCTATATGCGCATGCATGTTGCGTAATGTTTGAAGAGTTTCTTCATACAAATGACAACGATTTAAATATGCTGTTTTTTGGATATATCCTCCTTCGTAAGTTGGTGCCATTTGTATCACCTTGTCAAGATAAGAACGAATTTCTTTATCAAATTTCGATTTCTGTGCTGTAGAAGAAATTTCCTGTTTCCGGTAAAAGGATGAGTCTGCTTGCTTCAACAGGCTGTCGGCTGTACGCATAAGTTTTGCCAATTCAGGATTAAAGGCTGCTTGTGATAGTTTCTTTTCTTTACATCCCGTTATAAAGAAACCTATTCCTATGGAAAAGAGGAATAGGTAAATAATTTTTTTTAAAATATTCATGTGTAGGTAATTTAGTACAAATCAGTATGCAGGGAAAGTTTCTTTTTATTTCATTCCTCTGGCTTTATAAATTCGTTCTTTAGCGTTGTTTATTTGTTGGAACTTTTCTTCTGCAGCTTTTCGTATATCTTCTCCCAATGTAGCTACTTTGTCGGGGTGATGTTTAAGAGCTTGTTTACGATAAGCAGCTCTCACCTCATTGTCGGTCGCTGTCGATGATATTTCTAAAACTTTATATGCATCGTCTAAAG
>DXCG01000112.1 GCA_019116145.1 Candidatus Phocaeicola gallistercoris | reverse complement strand
AAAGGTTTTTGCGGAAGCAGAAGCGGAAGAGAACGCAATGCTTGCACAACGGGAACTGACCAGCAGGACATTCAAAGCGCTTGTTTCACTCTTTCTGGACAACGAATCGGCATATCTGCGTGACATATCGGACCAAAAAGAGTACAATGAAAAAGAAAACAGGGTCTTCTTCATGCTTGATGAACTGAGAAAAGTATATACCGACTCCCTTCAGCAGGCACGCATTGATACAGTCGAGTTCCTGCTCAATCAAAAGCATGACCATATCCGTTCTTTGAAGAATATCCCTTCCGTACTCACACAGATGGACAGTATCCTCTCAAGTCAGCTTCCGGTACTGGAAAGAAAAATGACTTCTTCCGCTACAATATTACATACGGAACCGACGAAACCTGAAAAGAAAAATTTTCTGAGCCGCCTTTTTTCCCGGAAAAGGAAACAGAAGGAAACAGAAACATCAATACAGCAAAAAGCCGGACAAACCGATAACGCCCATAACATCCGAAAGTTCGGGGATGAAATGTACGAGGTACTGGAAAGGCAAAACCGGCTTTTTGAATCACTCGCGGACTCTCTTGAGCATAAGAACCATATTCTCAACCGGAACATCTCCAGACTGATCAATGAATTGGAAAAAGACGCCCTGGAGCGTACTGCAGAACGGCATCAAAGGGTTTCTGAACTTAGGGAAGAAGCATTCGACACAATATGTATCATATCATCAGCAGCCTTATTATGCGCCTTGTTCCTATCCATATTCATAACCAAGGATATACACAGAAAACACCGCAAGAGAAAAGAACTTGAGGACTCAGACCTGCATAACCGTAAAATGCTGGAGATACGCAAAAAGATTATCATCACGCTCTCTCATGACATTCGGGGCCCCCTGAATGCCATCCGGGGAAGTGCAGAGCTGGCAATGGATACCAAAGACAGAAAACGACGAAATTCCTATCTGAACAACATCCTGAGCTCTACTGGACATATCATGCGACTGGTAAACAGCCTTCTGGACCTGTCACGCCTGAATGAGGCCAAGGAAACTCTAAATGAAATTCCATTCCGCTTGAATACCTTCCTTTCAGACATCGAAAAAGAATATGGACGCATAGCCAATGACAAGGGAATAATGCTATCCGGAGACTTTATCGGAACCGACATTACCGTTACCGGCGATGCGGACCGCATAGAGCAGATAATCAGCAACCTGCTGTCCAATGCCATAAAATTTACAGAATCCGGTTCTATTGGATTCTTTGCCATATTCAGAAACGATATTCGGACAATAACAGTCAGGGATACAGGTATCGGCATGAGCGAAGAAACCTTAAAACGCATATTTTCTCCATTTGAAAGGGCAGCAGTAGAGATTTGTCCTGAAGGTTTCGGACTTGGCCTCTCCATTACAAAAGGACTCGTAACCTTACTGAAAGGAAATATCTCCGTGGAAAGCAAAATCGGAGAAGGCAGTACATTCAAGGTGAGCATTCCGCTGAAAGAAACATCAGAAACAATTGAGGAAAAATGCACAACGCTTCCAGATCCGGCAAAAAGACTTCCACACCGTATCATAGTCGTGGAAGACGATCCTGTCCAGATGGAAATAACACGCGACATCCTGGAAAGGAATGGAGTCAGTTGTCATGCCTGCCAAAATGTAAAAGAAGTGGTCTGTCTTTTGAGAAAAGAGGATTATGATCTGATACTTACAGATATACAAATGCCGGGAACCAACGGCTTCAGTCTGCTCAATCTGCTGCGCAACTCCAATATTGGCAGTTCACGAAGCATTCCGATAGCTGCCATGACTGCAAGAGGAGATGAAGAAAAGGAGAATTTCATCAAAGCTGGTTTCACCGGATGTATCCATAAGCCTTTTTCAAGCCCGGAACTGCTTCTGTTCCTGTCCTCTATTATGGAAAAGATGAACAAGCCTGAATCACAATCAATAGATTTCAGGCCGCTCATATCGGATTCCGGAAACAAACGCAAGGTATTGACAATGCTTGTAAAAGAATCCGAAACGAACAAGGAAGAACTTGTGGAAGCAATAAGAAATAAGGATAGAATGCGGATAAAGGAGATAATACACCGGATGTTTCCCATGTGGGAAATGCTCGGAATTGCAGAAGAATTGCAAGAATACAGAAACCTTGTCCACGATGACAGCTCCGAAGATCAGGTCCTGAAAGAATGGACCTTGAAAATAACAGCCAGCCTTGACAGACTTGTCTCGGCAGCAGAAAATGAGATAAACAGTTTAATCAGACAGGAAAATGAAAAGGAAAATACTGATAGTTGAAGATAACGTAGCCTTGTCCCAATTGCAAAGGGACTGGCTTGAACGTTGCGGCTATGCTGTCACAACCGCCATGGATGAACCCGCGGCAAAAAGGATACTGAAAGCCGAAAATATTGCCCTGATTCTTTCAGATGTAAGACTGCCTCAAGGAAATGGCATAGAACTGCTTGAATGGATAAACCGGGAACACATTCATATTCCATTTGTGGTGATGACCGAATACGCTTCCTATCCTGACGCGGTGCGTGCGATCAAACTCGGAGCAAAGGACTATCTGGTCAAACCGGTTCACAGGGAACAACTCCTTGAACTTGTGGATACATTCCTCAAGCACATGTCCGCTATCTGGAACGGTGAAAAGCATCTGTTCAAAAGGACAAGCGCACAAGCCGTAAAATGTGAAAAACAGGCAAAACTCGTCGCTCCATCCGATATGTCGGTACTGATATTTGGGGAAAACGGTACCGGTAAGGAATCGGTTGCGAGGATGATACATAACTATAGCGACAGGCATGAAGCTCCGTTTGTCGCGGTAAACTGCGGAGCCATTCCCGGGGAGCTCGCAGCTTCACTTCTGTTCGGTCATGCAAAAGGGGCATTCACCGGAGCTGATACAGCCAGACAGGGATATTT
Organism: Candidatus Phocaeicola gallistercoris; assembly: GCA_019116145.1. Taxonomy (GTDB): domain Bacteria; phylum Bacteroidota; class Bacteroidia; order Bacteroidales; family Bacteroidaceae; genus Phocaeicola; species Phocaeicola gallistercoris. Next base: position 3,778 of record DXCG01000112.1, on the reverse strand, counting down.
CGACCTTGCAAAAGGAGGGACACTGTTTCTGGATGAAATAGGGACGCTGCCTTATTCCGTACAGTCTGTCCTTTTAAGAGTCTTGCAGGAAAACACGTACATACCTGTAGGGGACAGCAAGGAAAGACATGCGGATGTAAGAATAGTTGCGGCCACGAACGAGGATATTCCCAAAGCCATAGCGGAAAGACGCTTCCGTGAAGACCTTTATCACAGACTAGGAGAATTTGAGATAACGCAACCTTCATTACGCCAGTGTCCCGAAGACATTCTGCCACTCGCGGAATTTTTCAGGAAAGAATCTTCCACCAAACTGAGAAGGGATACTGAAGGATTTTCCATAGAAGCCCAGCAGCTTCTCCTTTCCTACGAATGGCCGGGGAACATCAGGGAGTTGCAGAACAAGATAAAAAGGGCCGTGCTGCTGACAGAAAAACCGGTCATCGAACCGGAGTGCATGGATATCGGCATCAATACGAATACCGTATCTGCAAATTCTGTCTATTATGATGGCATGACAGAAGAAAAACTGTCCATCATCAAGGCTCTCAAAGCCACAGGCGGCCACCGGAAAAAAGCGGCAGAACTGCTCGGCATCAATCCTGCTACATTGTACCGTAAGATGAACAAATATGAGCTGAAATGAATATTTTTTGCAGTGAATTGCCTGTAATTCCGGCAAAATGACTAATTTTGTAACAGACTGGTCTATTGGCCATGTCTGTATTTTGAAATAAAATATGACGACGCCGCAAAGCGGCTGTCGCCTATTATACATAAGTCGCAAGACGTCTCGGACGGGAATCTGACAAATTCGAAAATACAGAGACTTTTGCGTGCAGCTTATGCTATGCCTAAAAATAGCGTGAGCTCATGCAAGTTTCTGTATTGGGCTTTGTCAGAGCCTCCGTCCGAAACAGCGTGAGTTTCACGCTTTTATTTATAACAGATAGAGGTATGGCAAAAGTTCAGATCGTATTCGCAATGACCATCGACGGTTACTTCCCGGATGATGACAGGCTGATGGAATGGATAAGAGAAGACAGGAACGGATTCCTTCTCTGGAAACAGCACGGCACATTTTCCATAGCTCCTGACTACCCGATGGTCGATCTTATCTGTTTCAAGGATACCACTTCCTCTGATTCCATATTCCAGGCAATAATATCCGAACGTGAAGATACGGAAATATTACGCAGACTGTCTGTATATCACCTTCCCGACGAAATTGTCATCTACATGCTGCCTGTAATTTCCGGCCATGGAATACGAATATCTGATTTTCTTGATTCCTGCTCCTGGAATCTGCACTCCTCAAAAAGTTTCCGTAACGGTATTTGCCGTCTTATATATCGCAAAACATTGCAATAGCTTCTCGCAACTGCAATGTTTCTGCAACGTTACCCAAACATGTCTTTTTGAATTTCTATTTTTTATCTCACTGTAATCCAGTGGGATATATTTTTATGTGGGTGTGTCTTGCTGTATTGGTCCATGTTTTGGCCTATATCATAATGAAACCTGTTGCGCAACACGGTGTAAAAAATGGAATTATTACACTAAAAACAGAATTCATTATGATACAGATAGACAGGGAGACATTCCAGATGATGCTCCATCAGATAATGGAACGGTTTGACAGGATAGATGACAGACTGAACCGCATGAACAGGCAGACGGCCGCCCTTGAAGGTGACAAGCTGCTTGACAACCAGGATATGTGCGAACTCCTTGGTGTTACCAAGCGTACCCTTGCACGCTACCGCCAGAAGAAGCTCGTCACATACTACATGATTGACGGACGTACCTATTACAAAGCTTCGGAAGTCCAGGACTTCCTGAACAAAAAGGGAAAGGTGCTGCCTGCGAAAATAAAAAAGGAACTCGGTCTTCAATCCTAATAAAATGACGGTATGGAAATTATATGTATGGAAAAACAGACCTTTGACGAATTGGTTGTCCGCCTCAGCCTGATTGAGAAAAAAGTCATCGGTCTATGTAGTCAGACCAAAGACGCGGGACTGAAAAAATGGATGGACAATCAGGATGTATGCGGGGTTCTCCGAATATCCAAGAAAACACTTCAAGTATATCGCGAAAAAGGACTGTTGCCTTTCACCCGGATCAAGAACAAGTTCTTCTACAAACCGGAAGATGTACAAAGCCTGTTGGAATCAAGTTATCACCCACAAAAAAGAAAGCCATGAGTTACGATCTTATAAACAGAAAAGACCAGCGGATTGATACTATTTTCAAAGGGCTGGAAAACATGGAGCGCATGATAGACGCAATACGGACGGCTCCAAGGCCCGCATTTCACGGTGATTATTTCCTCACGGACGAGGAACTTTCAAAGCTGTTGAAAGTAAGCCGGCGTACCTTGCAGGAATACCGGACCCTCGGTGTGATACCTTACTATCTTGTGCAGGGAAAAGCCCTTTACAAAGAGTCAGACATACAAAAAGTTCTTGATGACGCTTATAAAAGATGCAGGGAAGAACAGCGATGGGTATGAAGCAAAAGTAAAAGAAACGGCCTCTTTACAAGGTCGTTTCTTTGTTGTCGGACAATTGGTATCCGAATCTCCTTCTTCGTTTCTTGACAATAACATCTTCTTCATACAGACCAGGAATCCGATCCATTCCGGCTGCTTTCAGCCGTTTCATGTCCTCGTCCACTTTCCTGTCAGTCACTTTGGCGTAAAGCTGCGTGGTCTCAATACGCATGTGCCCCATCATTTTGCCGACTGTCTCGATTGGAACACCCAATGAAAGGGTTATATGGGTTCCGAAATTGTGTCGTGCCTTATGAAATGTAAGTTCAAATCCGTAAACTTCACCCAACTGGTGGGCGAGCATAATGAAATACGTACGACTATACAAATTGAAGACCTTATCATCCTTTCTCTGTTCCCGATATTTTTCTATTATCTTCAACGGAATATCCAGCAATCGGACAGAAGACAGTGTTCCTGTTTTCTGGCGATGGATATGGATCCACCATGAACCGTCTTCAGATTGGGTAATATCATTTACCCTCAATTTTTTCAAATCCGTATAGGCAAGTCCGGTAAAAGTGGAGAAGATGAACATATCCCTTACAAACTGAAGCTGTGGCTTCTCGACAGGTGTTGTAAGCAGCGTCTTCAGATCTTCCAGCTTCAGATGACGACTTTTCCGTTTGGGCAGTTCAGGATGAAGGCGACAATACGGATCACGGCGGATTGTTCCCTGGCTGACAGCCCGCATGGTCATCTTCTTCAGCCTGTAAAGATGTTCATGCACGCTCTTCGGGCTTAAATTCCTGTCCGTCCTGAGAAAAAGTTCAAAGTCATCGTAGAACACACGGTCAAGACTACGTAGCAGTACATCCTCTACGCCGCGTTTTTCCTGCACGAAAGCCGAAAGGTGCTTATATGAACGTAAGTAGGAATCATAACTCTCCTTTATACGATCCACACCGATACGTTTCTTAAACTCCTCGTTATGCTCTCTGAAAAGAGCCAGCAGAGTTAGCGGTTTCTGACCGACTCCCATCACGGCATTCTTTACCTGCTCTGCCGTAATAAATCCCAGACTGTTCTTAATCCGCCTGTAATGCTCCTTGATTTCTTTGGTCAGATCATCAATAGCCCGGTTGACGGTAATGGCATTCTCACTGCGGCCGTCAGCCCGTCCTTTTTCAGGATTCCAGATGGCCGGATTGACGGATACTTTCGTTCCTATCTGTTCCCATTTGGCATCTATGCTTATCTTGCACAGCAACTGGCACGTTCCAT
>DXCG01000111.1 GCA_019116145.1 Candidatus Phocaeicola gallistercoris | reverse complement strand
GCATACGATTTGACCTCATCAATTACATTTCCATCATGATCTTTCACCTGATAAACTATATCATACAAGAAAGGAGATTCCGGCGACCACAATTTCATGTTCTTAACAGGAAGAACAATTACCGAATTGTTTGTACACAAAACACTTTTCTTTGCTATAGTTTTATTTCCATCTTTCAATACAACCTCGAGTGTATAGTCTGATTCTTTATAAAACTCAGGAGTAATTATTAATTGCTTTTGGTCAATATCCGACCGGACAACTGTAGATTTCAAACCGTTTTCTGCAACAGCTTCCATCCACACTGTTTGCCAAATTCCTGTAACACGTGTATAAGAACATCCACCTGAATAATATCCTGTACATTGTTTTCCTCCAGTTTGCAAGCCAGAACGTAAATCGTCTTTTACTTGGATAACTAAATTATGCTCCTGCCCTGCTTTAACAAAACGGGTCACATCGACAGAAAACGATGAAGAGCCTCCATAATGACGCTGAATCATATTACCATCAATATATATTTCTGCCATATAATCGACAGCACCAAAATTCAAGAAAATTTTCTTATTATTCCAATCGGAAGGGATTGAAATTTTCCGCTGATACCACATGCAATTAATAAAGTCGACATGTTGAACTCCCGACAATTTACTTTCCGGGCAGTACGGCACTAAAATCTGTTTACCCAAATCTTGGGAATTCTGATAATTCCGATCTTTCCCAGATTCACCAAAATCGAAATCAAAACTCCAAGTCCCATTCAAATTCATCCAAGCCTCACGTTCAAACTGCGGACGAGGATATTCAGGACGTGGAAGTTCTGCAGCCCACAAAGATAAGCAACAAGTAATAAATGCCATCGTAGCCAATAGTGTTTTCATAAATACGTTTTTTAGTGTTTGATTATTATTAAAAAAATTCTTTTACATGATTTTGCTAAAAAAGCAAAAGTTTTATTTTCAAGATGTCAAAGAAGCGTTACAAATGTATACATATTTACGGAATTTAAGAACGAAATACATAAAAAACTATCCATTCCTATCCACAATATTCCTTTATCTTCTACAGAAATAAAGATTTATCGTTGAGGAATATCCACAAAATCTTCTTTTTTACCTTTTAAATATTCAGAGAAGAAATCGACCATCCGCCAATAAAAATATTCATCCATATTACCAAAGCCATGTCGCCGCCCCGGAAGAATCAGCAGTTCAAAACGTTTGTTTGCCCGAATCAATGCATTCACCACACGTAAAGTATTTGCCGGATGCACATTGTTGTCTATATCACCATGAACCAACATCAAGTGTCCTTTCAGGCGTCTAGCTATTTCCGGATTTGTTGCAATCCGATAAACAAAAGTCGTATCACCATCTTCCGTTATTTCTTCCTTAACACCATGATGCGTTTCACTCCACCAACGATTATAAATCCGATTATCATGATTGCCGGCACACGAAACAGCAGCCTTATAAAAATCAGGATATTGACAAATAGCTGCCGTAGACATGAATCCTCCACCTGAATGCCCATGAATACCTACACGGTCAATATCTATAAATTTATAACGTGCTGCCAGTTGTTCTACTGCAGCTTTATGATCGGCCAGCGGATAATCGCGCATATTTCCATATCCATAATTATGATACCATTTGGAACGGCTAGGATGTCCACCACGTTGCCCTACCGAAATAACTATAAAACCCGCCTGAGCTAAACGGTCGGTACGTACACTCATACGTGTAAACGGATAATAAACCGCTTCAACTTGCGGTCCAGGATAAACATAATCGATAATAGGATATACCTTCGTTGAATCGAAGTTAAACGGCTTATACATTACGCCATACAAATCGGTCACTCCATCGGCTGCTTTGACTGTAAAAAGTTCGGGAAATTGATATCCTGCGGCAAACAGTTGAGAAAAATCACTTTCTTGCAACGTCATTACTTTCTTCCCATTACGGTCTATCAAATCGGCACACGGAATGGTATTGACACGAGAATAATTGTCGACAATAAAGCGAGCATCATCGTCGATTGATGTCTGATGAAAGAAATCTCCTTCTGTCAATAATTGCAATCCACTACCATCGGCATTTACCTTATACAAATGTTCATAATATGGATTTTCTCCGTTTTCCCTTCCATTGGCAATAAAGAATATGGTTCGTGAGGCTTCATCAATTTTTACAACTCGCTCCACATGCCATGGTCCCTCTGTTATACGATTTTTCAGATTTCCTTTGTCATCGTACAAATAAAGATGTGCCCATCCGTCTCGTTCACTCCATTGAACAAATTCTTTTCCACCATTGAATATAAAAATAGGACGTGTTTCCTGATATGTATTCATACGCTCTTCCACAACAGGCACAATAGAATCTTGTCCTAATGTATATGTACACACATCTATCCGATGCAAATCACGACTGCTTCTGGTAAGGAAAAACCGGTTGCTATCCCCCAACCATACACGCGGAACAAACTCGGCATCCCGGTCTTTCCGCTTGGACGGCATCCCTTCCAACGACACACTTTGATTTTTCCACGCTGAAGTACGTATTTCTTTCCGCGTATTGGTCGTCATGTCGAATATATACAAATGATCTTCGGGCGCATCCATTTCACCCGGCATCTGATAACGATATGTTTCCAATGTAGGGCGCGGACTTGCCAGTGAATTAATCACCCACAAGTCTTTTACCCGACGTTCGTCTGTAACAACAGTAACAAAATATTTTGAATCGGGCGACCAATATCCCCATACGCCACGACGATCACCATTACATAACGTATCTGTATTCTGCAAACTGTAGGGTATGCCATAGCCAAAATGCTCAGTCCCATCTTCGGTCAACTGTATCTCAACAATAGTACTATCTTTTTCATCTTTCTGTAATTTCCGATAATCGGCCATACTCATCCGATACAAATTACAGTCTTTGGCATACACCACCATTTCTTTATCGGGAGAAACAGAAGCCCACCCGAAACGTTTCGGTTCTTTTTCTTTATCAATAAGATGAGAAAGGCGATGAGAAACATAATCGTATGCGAAGTAAAATATTTTTTTCTCCTTCGCCTTTTTATCTTTTTCCTTCGGCTTTTCATCTTGGGAAGAAACGACTTCGAAAGTAAATGTACGCCCATCTTCTTTAGCTTTCAAATTGCGAATAGGCAAATGCTGGGCATCGAACGGATCGCGTACAATAGCCGTCAGTTCAGAAGCCAGTTTGTCTCGGTCGAACAATAATTCTTTCTTTCGTGCAAACGGATCGACCACATACCAGAAATTACCGTCACTGGTTTTATATTCATACCAGAATTTAGAACCTTGTCCGAACCAATGTGGGTCAACCACTGTTGAAAACAACATTGTGCCTAACTTACTTTGGGTAAATTTCTCTGCTTGAAGATATTCCGGCAAACGTTCTTGCGCTTTCAATCCCACCATGCCACTACAAAAAAGTGCCAAGTAAAAAAATGAAATCCATTTTTTCATACTACATTTTATTCTCATCAACTTTCAAGTTCTACTTCCAGTTAAAACAAAAAACGTAAAACATCATTAAAATTTGCCCAAATCAATAAAGCAAACAGCAAGAACATACCAACAACTTGAGCATACTCCAAAAATTTATCGCTTGGTTTACGGCGTGCAATAATTTCATACAATAAGAACAAAACATGCCCTCCATCTAATGCCGGAATAGGCAAAATATTCATAAAAGCTAATATAATCGACAAAAAAGCGGTCATTTCCCAGAATCGTTGCCAATCCCATACCTTAGGGAAAATACTTCCAATCGTTCCAAAACCTCCTACACTCTTTGCCCCTTCTTTGGTAAAAACGTACTTCATGTCGCTTACATATCCTTTTAACGTATTTACTCCCAATGTCACTCCGGCAGGAAATGATTGGAAAAAGCCATAACTTAATTGAGTCTCTTTATAAGGAAGCATTCTTGTTGTAACGCCTACCATAAACTGATTGTTAGTCGTGACATCAACTGTATCACGCATTCCCGAACGCGAATATACTAACGAAAAATTTGCCGTTTCCTGCTTATTCAGTTCTGCATTCAAACGAAGTTTTTCCATCTGGTATAAAAATTCATTCCACGAATGAATAGGTTCTCCATTAAACGCGACCAACGAATCGCCTTTTTGAACCCCGACTTTGGCAAAACTTCCTCCGGGAATCACTGAATCGACAAGGTTCGGAACCAAAACTTCCACAAATGCCGGGTCTTCTTTCGCAACATCAAGCAAACTTAACTCCGGCATCAGTATCTTTTTTTCCTCTCCGTTACGAAGTACCGTTACTTCATGAGCCTCAACAATGTCACGATACATATCCATATCGAAACGGGTAAGTTCTTTCCCATCTGCACTCTTCAAAATATCTCCATCGCGAAAACCTATTTGCTGCGCAGTTTCATTAAACTTCATTCCATAAGTCATGTCTTTCAATGCTATATACGAATCGCCCCATACATAAAGAATCATGGAATAAATAAACAATGCAAGCAAAAAATTCATCAATACCCCTCCTATCATTACCAACAAACGTTGTCCTGCAGGTTTTGAACGAAATTCCCACGGCTGTGGCGGTTGCTTCATCTGGTTTGTATCCATCGATTCATCAATCATACCCGATATCTTACAATATCCGCCTAAAGGCAACCATCCTATCCCATATTCCGTATAACTGTTTTTAGGCTTAAACTTAAATAACGAAAACCAAGGATCAAAAAAGATATAAAATTTTTCTACTCGAATCTTAAAAAGACGTGCAAACAAGAAATGCCCTCCTTCATGAACAATAACCAGCAAAGAAAGACTAAGAATAAGCTGAAGTGCACGAATCAAAAATGTTTCCATTCTACTTTTTTTATAATTAATACTCTAATTTTTATTTATTCATTTTAGTAATTACCATTTCTGCAGCCAATCGACGAGCTTCTTCATCGGTCATTACATAATCCTCGTACGTTGGTTTCTCTACAAAAGTGGTTTTCCCCATTGTCATTTCTATCACATCTGTCATTTCCAAAAAAGAAATTCTTTCATTTAAAAAAGCTGCAACAACCACCTCATTTGCCGCATTCATGATACAAGGCATATTTCCTCCCTGAGATAATGCTTCGTAAGCCAATGATAAATTACGGAAACGTTTAGTATCGGGATATTCAAATGTCAAATTATTATATTTCATAAAATCTAATCTATCCCACGATGACTTTAACCGATAAGGAAAAGAAAATGCATACTGGATAGGCAAACGCATATCAGGGACTCCTAACTGTGCTTTTACTGCTCCATCGGCAAACTCTACCATCGAATGAATAACCGACTGTGGATGTACCACAACTTCAATCTGTTCTGGTTTCACTCCAAATAGCCATTTCGCTTCAATAACTTCAAATCCTTTATTCATCATCGAAGCAGAGTCAATCGTTATTTTAGCACCCATCTTCCAATTCGGATGGCATAAAGCCTGCGATTTTGTAACAGCTTGAAGTTGCTCCAAAGTAAATGTTCTAAAAGGACCTCCAGATGCTGTCAAAATAATCTTTTCTATCGAATTGTTTACTTCTAAACATTGAAAAATCGCCGAATGTTCCGAATCTACCGGCAAGATTGAAACATGATATTGTTCTACCAAATTCGAAATCAATTCTCCAGCCACAACCATCGTTTCTTTATTTGCCAAAGCTATCGTTTTGCCCGCACAAATAGCATTGATGGTAGGACGCAATCCTGCATACCCTACCATCGCAGTTAAAACGATATCAATCGGACTTGATTCTACAACTTGACATATTGCATCCATCCCCGCATAAATTTTAACTGGCAAATCATTGAGAGCCTCTTTTAGTTGAGAATATTTATTCTTATTTGCTATTATAACAACTTCCGGATGAAATTTTCGAGCTTGTTCTATCAATAACTCAACATTATTATTGGCGGTAAGGACATACGCCTCATACAAATCGGAATGATTTTCTATCACCTGTAAAGCCTGTGTTCCTATCGAACCAGTAGAACCTAATATTGCTATTTGTTTTTTCATAACTTTAAAAAACGATGTATTTTTCAGGATTCATTGGAGTTCCTCTATGCCATAATTCAAAATGTAAATGTGGCTGTACATCATCATCCGTTGTTTTTGCTTCAACCAAAGCGATAACATCTCCTCCTTTTACACGGTCGCCTTCGGCTTTCATCAATGTCCCACATTGTTTATATATTGACACAAAATTTTGTGTATGCTGAACTTCTATCACATATCCCCAATCTGCTGTATAAAAAGCCGCTATAACCGTACCATCCAACACAGCTAAAACATTTTCATTAGGGCTGGCAGTTAAATCAACGCCAAAATGTTTTTTGTCCGGATTAAAGTTTGTCGACATAATGCCACGTACAGGACGATAAAAAATCAAGCCGGAAGCATCATGAAGATTTGTTGAGACTGTTGTCAGATTATATTGTTCCTTATCCTCATAACTCTTACGAAAAGCCAGTTCTTCTTTGGATACTTTTTCTAAAGCATCCATCTCCATATCTGTTCTGACCAAAGAATCGATAGAATAAACGCTATCGACAACTATTTCCCCTTTTAATATCTGCTGAATATTGGTTATATAAAGGCTCTGACGTGCCAATGCTTCTTGCATTGAATCAGCTCTCAAGGCATTACTCACAACCTGTGATCGTACCTCACTATTCATATAACCCGGTAAATAATTCCTCAACGGAGTAAACACAATGATAATTGCTGCTATTAAAAACAGCACAACACAAGTTGACAAAAGAACCGACAAGCCATTCAATTTTGAGACATGAATTGCTACAACCTCTTCCAAAGTGTTTTCATTTACAATAGTAAGTTTATATTTAAACTTTATATTATGCCAAAAAGTTTTACGGCTTTTCTTCTTCATAAATATAAATATATTCCTTTTTTGTCAATTTAACAAGCCATCGGGAATATTAATTTCCATTATTTTCTGTTCTTTATCAATATCGTCAATAAAATCTTCATGAGCCGGCAAAAGGATTTCATCATCCCCCTCTTTCTTTATAACGAACAAAACGTTTATTGTTGAATCTTCTATGTCTACAATATCGCCTATATATCCATGTACTTTATCATAGACATGAAATCCCACAAAAAAAGTATAAGAAAATATTGTTTCGTCATCTTCCACATATTTTTTCGGGAAGAATACTTCTATGTTGCTCAAAGCCCGTGCTTGTCGTTCAGTATCAATTCTTTCAAATTTTATCAAAGCAACATCATCTGACCGGAAACGATATGACTCTATAAAAAAAGGAACAAATATTCCATCAATCAATAAAATCAAATAAGGACAATCTACCCTATCAAAACAGTCGTCTGTAAAAGTAAATGAAACTTCACCTTTTACACCATGCGGCTTATTTATAACCCCTATTCTAAAAACGTCTTCTTTCCTAATCATGATTTATGCGATACGAGTTATACGAGCTCCCAATGCTGTCAATCGCTGTTCTATATTTTGATAACCACGATCTATCTGCTCAATATTATGGATACGGCTTATCCCATCGGCACTCAATGCTGCAATAAGCAAAGCTATTCCCGCACGAATATCCGGAGAAGTCATATTACCACCTCTTAACCGGAAGTTACGATCATGCCCTATTACAACAGCACGATGTGGATCGCAAAGGATAATTTGAGCTCCCATATCAATAAGTTTATCAACAAAGAACAAACGGCTTTCAAACATTTTCTGATGAATCAATACGCTGCCTTTCGCCTGAGTTGCAACAACCAGTATCACACTTAACAAATCAGGTGTTAATCCCGGCCAAGGAGCATCGGCAATGGTCATAATAGATCCATCGATAAACGATTCTATTTCGTAATGTTCCTGTTGCGGTACCAATATGTCATCTCCCCGTTGCTCCAAGAGGATTCCTAAACGACGAAAGCTCTCCGGTATAATTCCCAGATTCTGATAAGAAACATTCTTTATTGTAATTTCACTGCCGGTCATTGCCGCCATTCCGATAAAGCTACCGACCTCTATCATATCCGGAAGAATTCGATGCCTACATCCTTTTAACTCCTGCACCCCCTCTATCGTAAGTAAATTGGAAGCTATACCTGTTATTTTAGCTCCCATTGCATTCAACATCCGACATAATTGCTGAATGTATGGTTCGCACGCAGCATTATAAATAGTAGTGGTACCCTCTGCCAAGACTGCAGCCATGATAATATTTGCAGTTCCTGTGACCGATGCTTCATCGAGCAACATGAAAGTTCCTTTCAAATGTTTTCCTGTTATACGAAAAACACTTTGTGAAGCATCATACGAAAAAGACGCTCCCAGTTTCTGAATACCCAAGAAATGGGTATCTAAACGGCGACGACCTATCTTATCGCCTCCCGGTTTGGCTATCATTGCCTGCCCGAAACGTGCAACCAGCGGACCTATCAGCATCACCGAACCCCGCAATTTTGAGCAACGTACCAAGAATTCTTCACTTTCTATATAAGACAAATCTATTTCATCTGCCTTGAAAATGTATGTATCGGCAGTCTCCTTTGTAACCTTCACACCCATATCGCGTAACAACTGAATTAGGTTGTTTACATCCAATATATTAGGGACATTACTGACTGTAACACTTTCCGGAGTCAATAACGTTGCGCACAAAATTTCCAACACTTCATTTTTTGCCCCTTGAGGAATAATTTCCCCATGCAACTTATATCCACCTTCGATTACAAATGAAGACATATCATCGTTTTTTTTATTAATACTTTTTCTTTTGCTGATTATTGTTTGCCTGACGACGGCGTGGCATCAATACCCGTTGCTCCAACAAATGGAAATCGGTAGCCGATATTTTTATTTTTCCACCCGACAATTCATACAAATCATCAAAAATTTTCTGATCCTCAACCCCATCTTTATTCCAATTCAAATAATCTTTCTTCATTTGATTGGCGATCAACTCCAGATACAATATTTTTTCTTCTCCTTCCGGATAGTTTATTGCTGTTTGAATCATTTCTTGAACATATCGCCCATAATGACGATAATGAATATGATTCTGTGAATACGGGATACGGTCGGGCTTTATCCTCAGGCTTTCTTTCTTTACTATTTCAACCGGATAATCAATATCCAATTTAAAATCGGCCATAATAGCCAAATGGTCCCACAACTTACGGTTCGAATCTTCCGCATCGCGTAAATAAGGGAACATACCGCCCATTATATTCACTATTGTATTGGCACATCGTTGACGTTCTGCCCTGTCTTCTATCGTCAGTGCATAATCGACCATATTTTGAACACTTCTTCCATATTCCGGAAGCGATAATTTCCTTTGCTGGGTATTATATTCCATAATCTGTATTTACAATAGTTTTTTGGGAGTAGATGCTATAAATTCTTTCAAATAAAACGGTTCGAAATAAGCTACATCCTTAAAGTCCTGAACCGCCATTGCTTTTTCTGCCAACGGAAACATCCATTTGGCTAACGGATGGATGCCTGCTATAAAGTGTGCATTAGGATGATTTAATTTCTCTTTACATTTTGCCGACCCGTTACCGAAAAAATACACAGGATGGTTCTCTAAAAACTCTGCATACGAACCGACATCAATACAATCGGCGCTAATAGGACGTTGCACACGAAGCGACCGATCGTATATAGCTGCGTAAACTTCCATACGACGTGCGTCAATCATTGGGCATAACAGTGCATCGTCGGGCAAGTCTTCATGCAGTAAAACTGGCACACTCATTACTTCCAGCGTAGGGATTCCTATTAACGGTATATTTTTCCCGTAACAAATGCCCTTTGCCATCGATACGCCAATCCGTAATCCGGTATAAGAACCCGGACCGCAACTGACGGCTACTGCATCGACAGGAATAGCATGATGTTCGGCAAACGACAATGCCTCATCGACAAAGACTCCTAATGTAACAGCATGGGAAGGACCGTTGAAGTCTTCTTTTGAATATATTAAAAGACCGTCCTGGCTAACTGCAACAGAACACACCTCGGTAGAAGTCTCGATATGTAAAATACACGACATAATTTTTTGTTCTAATATATTTATGTGCAAATATACATTTTTATTTGCACTCAACTTCCAACACTTATTGCTTTTTAAAACCTGTTAATAAAAATAGCATGGCAAAACAGCCTAAAGATGCCCAGAATTAAAAAAAATATCATCACCTTTTCATGAAAACATAAAGGCATTTTTTAATCATAAAAAACATTCCATATTGGTTATCTTTTATGGTTTTTTCCTACCTTTGTATTTTCAAAAACAAGAGACTTATGATACAATCAATGACCGGATATGGCAAAGCAACGTCCTTATTCGAAGAAAAAAAAATCAATGTAGAAATCAAATCATTAAATAGCAAAGCCTTAGACCTTTCCATTCGCATAGCTCCGTTATATCGTGAAAAAGAAATGGAAATTCGCAATCTATTGGCAAAAACACTGGAACGCGGAAAAATAGACGTCAACATTTGGATAGAAAAAGATGTTACGGAAACTGCTACGCCAATCAATACGTCTCTGATAGAAAATTATTATAATCAAATAAAAGCTATTTCCGAACAAATCCAAATTCCATTGCCTGCCGATTGGTTCTCCACATTGTTACGGATGCCCGATGTACTGACCCGGGTAGACATACAAGAGCTTGGAGAAGAAGAATGGAATGTTGTAAGCCAAACAATATCGAAAGCTCTGAACCAATTGATTGACTTCCGCAAACAAGAAGGATTAGCTTTAGAAAAAAAATTCACTGAAAAATTAGATAATATTGAACGCCTGTTACATTCTATCGAACCATACGAAAAAGAACGGATAACCAAAATCCGTGAACGGATAACCGATGCTTTAGAAAAAACATTAAGCATTGATTATGATAAAAACCGTTTGGAACAGGAACTGATCTACTATATAGAGAAACTCGACATCAACGAAGAAAAACAGCGGCTTGCCAATCATTTGAAATATTTCCGTGAAACAATGACAAACGGGCATGGCCAAGGGAAAAAACTTGGATTTATCGCACAGGAAATGGGGAGAGAAATCAATACGACTGGGAGTAAATCGAATCAGGCAGAAATGCAAAACATCGTAGTTCAAATGAAAGACGAATTAGAACAAATAAAAGAACAGGTATTAAACGTAATGTAACCTTCTTATCCTTTTAGTAATAACAATGAGCAAACTTATTATATTTTCAGCCCCGTCCGGTTCAGGAAAATCAACAATCATCAATTTTTTGCTGAAACAAAACCTGAATTTATATTTTTCCATTTCCGCCACAAGCCGTCCTCCGCGCGGGACAGAATAAAATGGCGTAGAATACTTTTTCCTTACTCCCGAAGAGTTTAAACAGCACATAGCCAATAACGACTTTTTAGAATACGAAGAAGTTTACCCTAACCGTTTTTATGGCACACTAAAAACACAAGTTGAAAAACAACTCTCAGCCGGACAAAATATCATATTCGACGTAGATGTAGTCGGCGGATGTAACATCAAAAAATTTTATGGTGACAGGGCTTTGTCTTTGTTCATCCAACCACCTTCAATAGATGAATTACGGAATCGTTTGCAAAAAAGAGGGACCGATTCACCCGAAATAATAGAAAACCGAGTGGCTAAAGCGGAATTCGAACTTACTTTTGCCAATAAATTTGACGCTGTAATCATAAACGATAATCTGGAAGAAGCCGAAATAAAAGCCCTCCAAATTGTTCAAACTTTTTTAAATAATAACCCATAAATTCATTCT
>DXCG01000010.1 GCA_019116145.1 Candidatus Phocaeicola gallistercoris | reverse complement strand
GAATAATTGAAGACCGTGAGCGGCTTTTTGTACAAACCCCTGAGGCTTTTGCGAAACGTTTTAATATTGATGTGCGTGTACATTCGGAAGTAATTGCTATCAATCCAGACCAGAAGTTAGTAACGGTACGTGTGCTCAATGGAGGTACTTATCAGGAGTCTTATGACAAGTTATTGCTTTCTCCAGGGGCATCTCCTGTGCGTCCTCCTTTGAAAGGTATAGATACAGCAGGAATTTTTACTCTCCGTAATGTGGATGATACCGATCGTATAAAACAATATTTGAGTGAAAAAGAAGTAAAACGTGCTGTTATAGTGGGTGGTGGTTTTATAGGATTGGAAATGGCCGAGAATTTAGTACATGCAGGAGTAAAAGTCTTTGTTGTGGAAATGGCTAATCAAGTGATGGGACCGATTGATTATTCGATGGCAGCATTGGTTCATGAACATTTACAACAAAAAGGGGTGACACTTTATTTAAGTCAGGCAGTAGAAGCTTTCGAGAAAACAGATTCAGGACTTGCTGTTGTTTTTCAGTCGGGTATTCGTTTGCAAGTAGATATGGTACTTTTGTCTATTGGAGTACGTGCTGAGACACATCTAGCCTCGGGTGCTGGTCTGAAACTGGGCGAAATGAAAGGAATTTTTGTTAATGAATATTTGCAAACCTCAGATGAATCGATTTATGCTGTTGGTGATGCTATAGAATATCCTCATCCGATAACAGGAAAACCTTGGTTGAATTTCCTGGCAGGACCTGCCAATCGGCAGGCACGTATCGTTGCAGATAATATTGTGTTCGGGAATCAGGTAAAATATGAAGGTTCCATAGGTACGTCAATTGCTAAAATTTTTGATATGACTGTGGCTTCTACTGGATTAGCAGCTAAACGTTTGAAGCAAATGAATATTGATTATCTTTCTTCTACTACCCATTCGGCGTCTCATGCAGGATATTATCCCGGTGCGCTTCAGATGACTGTTAAGATTGTATTTTCACCAACAGACGGTCGGCTTTATGGGGCACAAATAGTTGGTTTTGATGGAGTCGATAAGCGGATAGACGAGTTTGCATTGATTATAAAACAAGGTGGAACCGTGTACGATTTGATTCGTTTGGAACATGCATACGCTCCACCGTTTTCTTCAGCAAAAGATCCTGTTGCCATAGCCGGTTATGTAGCAGGAAATATTTTGAGTGGTAAGATGAAACCTTTGTATTGGCGTGAGCTTCAGAATGCCGATCTTAGTAAAGTAACACTGATTGATGTACGGACATCGGATGAATTTAATTTGGGCAATATTTCAGGGGCTATCAATATTCCTCTTGATGAAATGCGTGAGCATTTGAAAACAATTTCACATGATAAACCTGTTTGGTTGTATTGTGGCATTGGCTTACGTGGGTATTTGGCAAGCAATATATTAAAAGACAATGGCTTTACGGATGTGCGTAATTTAGTTGGCGGTATTAAGACCTATAAAGCTGCTGTAACTCCGGTATGTTTGCCTTCACAAGAAAAAGATACTTCTTTTGTACCGACTGCTGGATTGGAAGGAATAAAACAAGAGAAATCATTTGAAAAAATAATCAAAGTGAATGCTTGTGGAGTACAATGTCCCGGTCCTATTCTGAAATTGAAAAAAGAAATGGACACTTTACTTCCCGGTCAATGTCTGGAGATAAGTGCTACAGATGCCGGATTCCCACGTGATGCAGAAGCATGGTGCCGTACAACAGGAAATAAATTTATAGGAAATACCGAAGGGAATGGCATATATCGGGTACAGATAGAGAAAGCGATGCTGAAATCTGATGGTAAAATGCAATTTGAAAGAGAAGAGAAAGGTAAAACTTTCATATTATTTAGCGATGATCTTGATAAAACTTTAGCTACTTTTGTACTCGCAAACGGAGCTGCAGCAACAGGAGAGAAAGTGACAATCTTTTTTACATTCTGGGGATTGAATGCAATTAAAAAGAGACATAAGCCGGCAGTAAAGAAAGATATTTTCGGAAAAATGTTCGGGTGGATGCTGCCTTCTGATTCCAGAAAACTGAAACTCTCGAAAATGAATATGGGAGGGGTAGGTACAAAGATGATGCGTATGATTATGAAGAAGAAAGGTGTTGAATCACTTGAGACATTACGTCAGCAAGCCCTCGATAATGGTGTAGAGTTTATTGCTTGTCAGATGTCTATGGATGTGATGGGTGTCTGTCGTGAAGAGTTGCTCAATTGTGTAACAATTGGTGGTGTTGCCACTTATATTGATCGGGCAGATAAGGCAAATATGAATTTATTTATTTGATATGGAAAAAGTACAATGTATATGTGTGATGCGAGACCTGATGAAGTCTCTTTCCGAATTAGAGACTCGTTTGGAAGATGTTTATGGGATATCGCTCAATGAAGCAATGGTGTTGTGCAGTATTGGTGACGATACAATTGCAGCTGGAGATATCATTGCCTGTACGGGATTGGCATCATCGCATGCATCGAAAATCATTCGATCGGTTGAAGATAAAGGTTTGCTTTTACGGAAGTTCGGTGAGAAAGACAAACGGCAGATATTTTTTACTTTGACAAGGAAAGGGAAAAACTGTTTGGATAGAATTAAAAAAAAAGGCATTGATGTACCGGAATGGTTGGCTCCTTTGTTTGTTGAGCATACATAATTGGTGAAAAGAACGATTAAAAATAAGTCGGAAGTGCAGACGGTAGAAGAGTTTTCTTTTATCGTCTGTATAGTCTGTATGAGAAAGTATTTTTTGAAAAATGAAAAAGAAGAAAGACGATTGGGAAGTTCCCGGTAACGTAGACCGTGTATTGCTTCATACTTGTTGTGCGCCTTGTTCATCTGCCATTATAGAATGCTTGATGCAGCATGGGGTGCGTCCTACTATTTATTATTGTAATCCGAATATATATCCGATAGAAGAATATCGCATTCGTAAAGATGAATGTACGAGATATGCTGAATCGCTTGGACTTGATATTATAGATGCCGATTACAATCACGAGCAATGGCGTTGTGCCATTCATGGCTTGGAAGATGAACCGGAGCGTGGAAGACGTTGCTTGCAGTGTTTTAAACTACGCTTATGTGACACCGCTCGTTATGCCCACGAGCAGGGTTTTGCTGTGATAACAACAACTCTTGCATCTTCACGGTGGAAAAGCCTCGACCAGATTAATGCGGCAGGACGTTTTGCCGTAGAACCATATCCTGAAGTGATGTGGTGGGACAGGAATTGGCGAAAAGGAGGGTTGAGCGAACGGCGCATACAGATTATCAAAGAATATGATTTTTATAATCAGCAATATTGCGGATGCGAATACAGCATGCAAAGAAAAATTCAGAATAAAGATGGCTTGTTGTAAAAATGTCATGTCTTTTTGGGGATTTCCTTTTGAGATTTCCGTTGCTTTAAGATGACGTTTTTAAGAAATATCATGGCGTTTTTTTGTAAGTGAAATATATAGTTCGTACTTTTGTAGCGAAATTAGTGAATTGTCACATAAACAATGTGACCGTGTATTCTAGAACACCACGTAAAAAACAGGAGTAAGATGAAAAAAGAAAATTTAGTATCGGTGCCGTTTATGATTCTTGGCATCGTATTTTGTGTTTGTTTAGTTGCGGCAAATCTTTTAGAAACAAAAGTTATTCAACTTGGACCAATAGCAGTGACCGCCGGGCTGATTGTTTTTCCTATTTCTTATATTATTAACGATTGCATAGCCGAAGTGTGGGGATTTCGTAAGGCCCGTCTTATTATATGGTTGGGATTCCTTATGAATTTTATGACAGTTGCTATGGGGCAGCTTGCTGTGGCAATTCCGGCAGCACCGTTTTGGGAAGGGGAAGATGCATTCAACTTTGTTTTTGGCATGGCTCCACGTATTGCTCTTGCAAGTTTATTGGCTTTTTTGGTTGGGTCATTCGTAAATGCGTATGTAATGAGCCGAATGAAATTAGCTTCGAGCGGTAAACATTTCTCTGCGCGTGCTATTTTTTCGACATTATTGGGTGAAAGTGCAGACTCGCTGATTTTCTTTCCTTTAGCATTTGGGGGGGTGATGCCATTATCGGAATTGGGAAAAATGATGCTGGTACAAGTTATTTTGAAAACATTGTATGAAATAATTGTATTGCCTGTTACTATTCGTGTAGTATGCTATATAAAACATATAGACGGGGCAGATGTGTATGATAAAGATATATCTTACAACATTCTTAAAATAAACGATATTTAAATGAATCCAGATAAAGCATTAGTTGTTTTTAGTGGTGGACAAGACTCTACTACGTGTTTGTTTTGGGCAAAAAAACATTTTAAAGAAGTTTATGCCCTAACTTTTCTATACGGTCAGAAACATGTAAAAGAAGTCGATCTCGCACGTGAGATTGCTCGTAAGGCAGATGTGCATTTCGAAGTAATGGATGTTTCTTTTATTGCCGGTTTGTGTAAAAATTCATTGACCGATACATCTATTCGTATGGATGAAGTAAAGCCGGAAGGGAGTTTCCCGAATACCTTTGTTCCGGGAAGAAATATGTTTTTTCTGAGTATAGCTGCGGTATATGCACGTGAGCATGGAATTTTTCATTTGGTTACAGGGGTTTCACAAACCGATTTTAGCGGTTATCCCGATTGTCGTGATTCATTTATTAAGTCGTTGAATGTGACGCTTAATTTGGCAATGGACGAACAGTTCGATATTCATACGCCACTGATGTGGATAGATAAGGCTCAGACATGGGCACTTGCCGATGAATTAGGTGTTCTTGATTTAGTGCGGAATGAAACATTGACTTGTTATAATGGCATACCCGGAGATGGGTGTGGGCATTGTCCGGCATGTACATTGAGAAGAACGGGATTGGAAAAATATTTGTCGATGAAAAATAATAAGTAAAAAGGAATTATGGCAAGAGAAGATAAATTGGCTTTATTGGGTAAAACAACTGTATATAAACAAGATTATGCTCCGGAAGTATTGGAAACATTTGTGAATAAACATCCGGAAAATGATTATTGGGTGCGTTTTAATTGTCCGGAATTTACAAGTCTTTGTCCGATAACCGGGCAGCCCGATTTCGCCGAAATACGTATCAGTTATTTGCCCGATATGAAGATGGTGGAAAGTAAAAGCTTGAAGTTGTATCTATTCAGTTTTCGCAATCATGGCGATTTTCATGAAGATTGTGTAAATATCATAATGAAAGACCTTATTAAACTTATGAATCCCAAGTATATCGAAGTGACAGGTATTTTCACCCCTCGCGGAGGAATATCAATTTATCCTTATTGTAATTATGGTCGTCCGAATACAAAGTATGAAGAACTTGCAGTATACCGCATGAAAAACCACGATCTTTAATTTTACGGGAAAAGGCAATAAAATAAGAATTTAAGGTTGTGAGGCTTGTAACTTATCTTCGTTTTTATGTGCTTCTGCAATAAATTCTTTTATTGTCGGATTGTTTTTGAATGAATCGGGGGCTTTATCGATAATTTCTTTTATGGAAGGAGTAAAAATAGGATAGGGTAATCCGTAAATGACGTTGATAAAAGTCCACGGACCCAATATGTTTTCATAATTATCTTGAATAAACGTTTTTATGGCATTGTCTATTTCCTTCGATAATTCAGTTCTTCTTTTTTGCACTTCTTCATGTGCTTTTTGAGGATTTTCTCCATTTAGGATCATGCGTGCCTCTGAACGTTCTATTTCATTGGCACGTTCGTTTAGAGAAAACTGTTTTTTTAGGAAAGTATTGAAACGTTCATTGAGAGTTGTCCCTTTTACCGAAAAAATAGCATTTTCAATGCTGATAATATTGATGTCGATATTTCCTGTTTCGAATACAAATGGCATAATGCATTTATCATCCATGTATAAAAAAGCCATCATGGTAGAATCTATTCTTCCTTTCATTTTAAATAGTCCATGTATTACCTCGGCCGAATCTACATTAATCCATTCGTTCCCGACAGGAACTTTTATGAAAAGCATTTTTCCGTCTGCACTCAAATCGGAAGAAACACCTTCTATTTTGTAATTCTTTCCGCATGCAGTGCATACTATTAGACAAAGTATAAAGAAATAGAGTTTATACATCTATATCACTTCTTTAAGATTTGTGGCAAAAATATAATGTTTCGATTTTTCAAAGAAATAAATTATCAAAAATTAAACTAAATAGAGGATTATTACTGAATAAACAAGTTCTGAATATAATTTTCCGTATCTTTGCCGTAATAATATAATTGTA
>DXCG01000110.1 GCA_019116145.1 Candidatus Phocaeicola gallistercoris | reverse complement strand
AAAATATCTTCTTAGCTTTGCCTATGAATATTTGTTATTTTCTTAAGAATTGTACATGATAAGTAAAAATAAAATTAAATATATCCAATCGCTGGCACTCAAAAAGAAACGTAAAGAAGAAAATGCATTCTTGGCTGAAGGTCCTAAAATAGTTACCGACTTATTGGAAAATTTTGTTTGCCGAACACTGGTAGCCACAGAAGAATGGCTAAAAAGGCATCCGCACATTCAATTATCTCCTAAGCTATTGGAAATTATTCCCGTAAACCATGATGAACTTTCACGGGCAAGTTTATTAAAAACGCCACAAGAAGTTCTTGCTGTTTTCAGCACATCTTCTTCAACATTCGATAACAAATTAATAGAACAATCATTGTGTCTGGCTTTAGATGGCATTCAAGATCCGGGCAACTTAGGCACAATACTCAGAATTGCCGATTGGTTTGGCATTGAGCATGTTTTATGTTCTGCAGATACCGTTGATGTGTACAATCCGAAAGTTGTTCAGGCTACCATGGGAGCAATCGCCAGAGTTCAAGTGCATTATTGCGATTTACATAAAGTTATTAAAGATATCCAAAGCAAAGGCATACCGACTTATGGCACTTTTTTAAATGGAAAAAACATATATGAACAATCTTTGTCTTCCAATGGATTGATTGTTATGGGAAATGAAGGAAATGGAATAAGTCCGGTCATCGGCAATTTAATCGACCAACGTTTACTTATCCCTAATTATCCATCCGGAAGAAAAACTGGTGATTCCCTAAATGTCGCAATAGCAACAGCCGTTATTTGTGCAGAATTTCGCCGGAGAGCAATGTAATTCTACTATTCTTATCGAACTCCATCTGTATCAGATTAAAAGGAAATACATAATAAGCTTTTACAGGAAATGCGGATAAATCGTTTTTTTCCATAGCTTCTTTCATTCGCTTACAAAAAGAAGCAAATGTTTCTTCTGCTTTTCTTTCTAAAAAAAAAGGACTCACAATAGCCATTCCTCCTAACCATTCGGTCTGCTCTATCTCTTCAGTTAAAGAATACACATTGCAAACCACACTATCTCCATCAAATTCTATAACACAATAAGAATCGACACGACCTGTAAAAACATGATAAAGTTTATGTACTCCAACCCGCCACATCATTTCCATTTTATTATCAACGTGTAATAGAACGATTCAAATGACGGATACGCCGTACTGTATCTGTTGTAATTACATTGCCATCTACCGAATTAGACAACACAGGTCTTCGCATATCATGATAACGAATGAAATGTATATCGTTCAACAACACACTTGCTGTCGAATCACCTTCATCCATAAAATAACAAAATCCTTTTATATTTTGAATGTTAAAAGCAGAATCTGGGCGAACATACAAACGTTGTTCTCCATTACGTGAAATAATTCGTGAAACTCCCTGAATACTGTCATTATCGAAATAATAGCATATCCCCATGACCAATTTAGCTGTCGACATTTTTTGCTTCGATAAAAACTGTACATCCGTAATCCATTCCACAGCATCAAAGGCCTTAAATGTCGTATCAGCCTTGAAGTCAAACGTTATTTTATTGGTCAAATCCGAAGCCGTCAACCAATATAAACTCTGATCTTGCCATAAATTGACCGTATCCCCCGACATCGAAATACTAATTTCACTATCACGCTGACGAGCTTGTTCCTTCAACCGGTTCTCTTCATCGGTATAACGCTTTTGCAGATTTTGATAAATTGTAGCCAGTTCTTCCGTATGCCTCGTATACCAAACCATTGAAGAATCAAAGTTTGCCTCATCGACACGATGCTTTTGAAATACATATTTTAAATAAGCTCCTTTTTTATAATTCTCACTATAAGGCAAATCATTCACCATAGAAGATACTATATGATAATCATACAATAAATCTTCCATTTCATCTGGTTGGATTATATCATCAGGCACTTTCTTGCCACAACCTATCAAACCAATAAAAAATAGAGAGACAAATAAAAATTTCCTCATCAGTTCTTCTTTTCTGGCAAATGTATTTCCTTGTTTAAATAACGACTATAAAAAAGTAATAATGCTATGATACCGCAACTAATAGAAGCGTCTGCAAAATTAAAAATCGGGCTAAAAAAGATAAAATGCTTACCACCCCATATTGGCATCCACTCAGGCCAATAAGTATCTATAATAGGGAAATAAAACATATCTACTACTCTTCCATGTAACCAATCACTATATCCATGTCCCAAAGAAACAAACTGAGCTATCTGATCGTGTGTACTATTTGAAAAAATCTCTCCATAAAATACACAATCAATAATATTTCCTATAGCACCGGCAAGAATAAAAGCCAGACATACGACATATCCCGTCTTCAACTTTTGAGAGCGCGTTGTTATCTTATATAAATACCAAGTAATGAGTATAACTGCAACAATCCGGAATAAAGTCAAAAATAATTTCGGCAAAAATTCCATACCAAAAGCCATTCCGTTATTTTCTGTAAAATAGATATAAAACCAATCGGTTATATGGATATTCTGATGTAAATACATTGTCGTTTTTACTGTAATCTTTATTGCCTGATCTATACACAATACAATAAAAACAAT
This sequence comes from Candidatus Phocaeicola gallistercoris, assembly GCA_019116145.1. Classification (GTDB taxonomy): domain Bacteria; phylum Bacteroidota; class Bacteroidia; order Bacteroidales; family Bacteroidaceae; genus Phocaeicola; species Phocaeicola gallistercoris. The sequence goes on along the minus strand of DXCG01000110.1, from coordinate 2,858 downwards.
TAAAACAACTAAACGGCCTTGTGTTAAAAATTTCTTCATACTTGATTTTATATAAACTAAAAAAATTGAAAGTCCGTCAAAGAAAACTTCCTATCTTTTCCCGAACTTTCAATTTTCACATCTCGCAAAATTATTTCTTTCCCTGCTGTTTTGCTTCAATACTCAAGGTTGCATGAGGAACGGCACGCAATCTTTCTTTCGGAATTAACTTTCCTGTTTCTCTACAAACGCCATAAGTTTTATTCTCAATACGTACCAATGCAGCACGCAAATTCTGAATAAACTTTAATTGTCTGGCAGCCAAACGTGTAGTTTCTTCCTTTGATAAAGTATTAGCTCCTTCTTCCAATACCTTATAAGTTGGGGAAGTATCGTCTGTATCATTCCCATCTGTATTCATTATACTACTTTTCAGTTTCTCATAGTCGCGTTCAGCGAGCTGAAGCTTTTCCATGATAATGGCACGGAACTCTTCAAGTTCCGCGTCAGAATATCTTGTTTTTTCAGCCATAGAATTAAGAATTTAAATTAATACTTAAAGTTTTATTACTTTTACCACCAATGAAAAATCATCAAAATCCAATTCTGTTCCATCTTCTACATCATCAACTAAATCTAAAGAATTGGCTAATACTTGATTGCAAATATACGTATTATATTCGTTTATTGCATCATCTGTTTTTGAATTTTTAGATATAAATACTGCAATCTTATCTGTTATTTCAAATCCACTGCCTTTACGAATATTCTGAATACGATTTACCAATTCACGAGCAATACCTTCACGTCGCAAAGGTTCTGTAATAGTAACCTCTAATGCTACAGTCAATTTTCCTTCATTTGCAACTAACCAACCCGGGATATCTTCACTAAATATTTCCACATCAGAAGTTTCTATTATTGCATCACCATCGGATAATTGAAGAGTATATTTACCATTTCTTTCCAATTCTGCAATTGCATCTTGAGACATTTCAGATACAGAAGCTGCAACAGCTTTCATACGTTTTCCAAACTTCGGTCCTAGTTTTTTAAAATCGCATTTTACTTTCTTCACTAAAACACCCGATTCTTCTACAAACTGAAGCTCTTTCACATTGACTTCACTAAGGATTAAATCTTTCACAGCTTCCACATGACGCTTTTGTTCCGATGAACTTACAGGAATCATGATACACTGTAGTGGTTGACGTACTTTAATATTGACTTTACGACGCAAAGCAAGCACCATCGAAGTTACATCCTGTGCCATTTGCATACGTGCCTCCAACTCTTTGTCAATAAGATTATCATCTGCTTTCGGAAAGTTTGCCAAATGCACAGATACAACTTGATCACGTCCCGTCACATTAATCAAATCCATATATAGGCGGTCGGCGTAGAACGGAGCTATCGGAGCCATCAGTTTAGCAACCGTTTCCAAACAAATGTATAAGGTTTGGTAAGCCGACAATTTATCTTGAGACATAGCATTTCCCCAAAAACGCTTACGGTTCAGACGCACATACCAGTTACTCAAATTATCATTTACGAAATCCGTAATTAAACGTCCCGCTTTCGTAGGCTCATAATCGGCAAAGCAAGCATCTACATTCTTTACCAACGAATTAAGTAACGACAAAATCCAGCGGTCGATTTCTGGACGTTCTGATACCGGCACATCTTTCTCGGCATACGTAAATCCGTCCACATTGGCATAAAGCGCAAAGAACGAATACGTATTATATAACGTACCGAAGAACTTACGACGTACCTCATCCACTCCTTCCGTATCGAACTTCAAGTTATCCCACGGAGCCGAGTTTGTAATCATATACCAACGTAAAGGATCGGAACCGAATTTCTCGATAGTACAAAACGGATCTACCGCATTCCCCAAACGCTTGGACATTTTATTTCCATTCTTATCCAACACTAACCCGTTTGAAATCACATTCTTATACGCTACGCTATCAAATACCATTGTAGCAATGGCATGCAACGTAAAGAACCATCCGCGGGTCTGGTCTACGCCTTCGGCAATGAAATCCGCCGGATAATACGAACCGCTATCTATCAGTTCTTTATTCTCAAACGGATAATGCAATTGCGCGTATGGCATCGAACCTGAATCGAACCAAACATCAATCAAGTCCGATTCACGCTTCATCGGCTTACCTGTAGGCGAAACCAAGATGATGTCGTCTACATAAGGACGGTGTAAATCTATCTTATCGTAATTTTCTTTCGTATATTTGCCCGGCACGAAACCCAATTTCTTATACGGATTTTCCGTCATGAAGCCAGCCGCTACCGATTTTTCTATTTCATTATACAATTCTTCCACCGAACCGATGCAGATTTCCGCACCGTCTTCATCGCGCCAGATAGGAAGCGGAGTTCCCCAATAACGCGAACGGCTCAAGTTCCAGTCGTTCAAGTTCTCCAGCCATTTGCCGAAACGTCCTGTACCCGTTGATTCCGGTTTCCAGTTGATGGTCTTGTTCAGTTCTATCATCCGTTCCTTGCATGCCGTAGAGCGGATAAACCAGCTATCGAGCGGATAATAGAGCACCGGCTTGTCGGTACGCCAGCAGTGCGGATAGTTGTGCACGTGCTTTTCCATCTTGAATGCTTGATTCGCTTGCTTCATCTTCATGCAGATATATACATCGAGCGACTCAGCCGCTTGCGCAGCCTTCTCATCATATTTGCCATCGACGGTGAAGGCAGGGTCGTATGCGTTCTTCACCCATCTGCCTTGATACTCCTTATATATATCGGTATTCACGCATTCAGCAACAAACTTTTCGTCCAGTTCATCCAGCAGATAGAATTTTCCGGTCAGGTCAACCATCGGGCGTGTCTCGCCTTTCTTG
>DXCG01000109.1 GCA_019116145.1 Candidatus Phocaeicola gallistercoris | reverse complement strand
CTAGAAAAGTTGCTAACAAAATAACCAACGAACGTGAAAAAGCTATTGCCTATCACGATTCCATAGCACCCATGCTGGAACAAATACGATATCACATTGACAAACTTGAACTGATTGTGGACGACCAAATGTGGACGCTCCCTAAATACAGGGAATTGCTATTTGTACGATAGGAATAAAAAGTAATTGATAAGCCATGGAATGGTTATACAATTTATTTTTCGAACATTCAACCTTACAAGCTATCATCGTATTATCCCTTGTTATCTCAATAGGATTTACACTTGGGAAAATGCATATTTGCGGTATTTCATTAGGAGTCACATTTGTATTTTTTATGGGAATTCTGGCAGGACATTTAGGATTTTCCATTGACCCGCAAATGCTGAACTATGCAGAAAGTTTTGGATTGGTCATTTTTGTTTATGCACTTGGATTACAAGTCGGTCCGGGGTTTTTCAGTTCTTTCCGTCGAGAAGGTTATCAACTGAATTTATTAGGAATAGGCGTTATCCTTATTGGAACAGTAATCGCCATCGGATTAACAACAATTACTCCTATTTCTATAACAGAAATGACAGGCATTTTATGTGGAGCCACAACAAATACACCAGCCCTTGGTGCAGCACAACAGACATTAAAGCAATTAAACGAATCGACCAGTGAAGCTGCTTTAGGATGTGCTGTCACCTATCCGCTGGGTGTGATTGGTGTCATACTGGCTATCATTATCATAAAAAAGTTTATAGCCCGTCCATCGGATATGCAAGAACATAAACTTGAAGACCCTAATCAAACATATATAGCAACTTTTCAAGTACATAATCCTGCCATATTCAATAAAAGCATTCACGAATTAGTCCACATGGGATATACTAAATTTGTTATCTCACGATTATGGAGAGACGGAAATGTTTGTATCCCCACATCCGATAAAATATTAAAAGAAAACGACCGCTTACTGGTAATAACAACCGAAAAAGATGTGGCTGTATTAACTGTTCTTTTTGGAGAACAAGAGAAAAAAGACTGGAATAAAGAAGATATCGATTGGAATGCAATAGACAGTCAGCTCATCTCAAAGCACATTGTAATATCGCGTCCAGAGATCAACGGGAAAAAATTAGGGGCTCTTCGCTTACGAAACATTTACGGAATCAATATCAGCCGTGTTTTACGAAGTGGCATCCAATTACTTGCTACTCCAGAATTAATACTCCAACTTGGAGACCGTTTAACTGTTGTAGGCGAAGCAGCTGCAATAAAAAATGTAGAAAAAGTATTAGGAAATACAGTAAAAACACTGAAAGATCCAAACTTAGGTTCTATTTTTATCGGCATTGTTTTAGGACTTATTATCGGTTCAATTCCTATTACACTTCCAGAAATAAGTTCACCGGTCAAATTAGGATTGGCAGGAGGTCCAATCATTGCTGGTATTTTAATAGGTCGTTACGGTCCACGTTTCCACATGGTAACTTACACCACTCGCAGTGCCAATTTAATGCTTCGAGGCATAGGACTATCTCTCTATTTGGCATGTTTAGGTCTTGATGCCGGATCTCACTTTTTTGATACAGTTATGCGCCCGGAAGGATTATTATGGATTGGCACCGGTTTCATTATCACTTTTATTCCTGTCATAATCATGGCAATTGTTGCCATGCGACGTTTTCATTTAGACTTTGGAAGTACATGCGGGATGTTATGTGGAAGTATGGCCAATCCCATGGCATTAAATTATGCAAGCGACATTATCCCCAATGACAATCCGGCAGTCAGTTATGCAACTGTATATCCTCTTTGCATGTTCATACGAGTTATTATAGCACAACTTATCTTGTTACTTTTTTATCAATCTATAGTTTGAAAAACATTATGGGAACTTATAAGCAAATTACCCCCGAGATTATACAAAAAGACATCCGCTATTTGGAACTTCTTTCGCACAACTTTCCTACAATAGCAGCGGCAAGCACTGAAATAATCAACCTTGAAGCAATCATGAATTTGCCTAAAGGAACAGAACATTTTTTAGCCGACTTACATGGAGAAAACGAGGCTTTTCAGCATGTACTACGAAATGCATCGGGTGCTATCAAACGAAAAGTAAATGAAATATTCGGCAATACTTTACGCGAATCGGAGAAGAAAGAAATTTGTACACTTATCTATTATCCGGAACAAAAATTACAATTAGTAAAAGAGGTAGAGACCGATTTGGTAGACTGGTACATTATTACGTTGAACCAACTTGTAAAAATCTGCCAAAACGTATCGTCTAAATACACACGGTCGAAAGTAAGGAAAGCATTGCCCAAAGAATTTTCTTACATTATACAAGAATTACTCCATGAAAGCAGCATGGACCCGAACAAACAAGCCTATATTAATGTTATCATCAGCACTATCATTGACACATATCGCGCCGACGATTTTATTGTCGCAATGTGTAATTTAATTCAACGGCTGACGATTGATTCATTACACATTTTAGGTGACATCTTCGATAGAGGACCAGGTCCGCACATCATCATGGACACACTATGCAACTATCATCATTTCGACATCCAATGGGGGAATCACGACATTCTATGGATGGGAGCCGCATCGGGAAACAACTGTTGCATTGCCAATGTCTTACGGCTTGCCATGCGATACGGAAACCTATCGGCTTTAGAAGACGGTTATGGCATCAATCTTTTGCCTCTTGCAACCTTCGCTATGGAGACCTATGCAAACGATCCGTGTACCTGCTTTGTCCCTAATATCGACCAGACGGTCAGTCCGTATAACGACAAAACAATCCGGCTAATCGCGCAAATGCATAAAGCCATTTGCATTATACAATTCAAACTTGAAGCTGAAATCATCAAACGGCGTCCGGAATTTGAAATGGAAGACCGTCTCTTACTTCATCACATAGATTATGCTAATCAGACCATTACAATAAACAATAAGAAATATCCGCTTCGCGATGGATTATTCCCGACAATCGACCCGGAAAATCCATATAAGCTAAGCGATGAAGAGAAAGATATTGTACAAAAACTGCATAACTCATTTACAAGAAGTGAAAAACTCCGCAAACACATGAAATGCTTGTTCCAATACGGATGTATGTACACAGTTTGCAACTCGAACTTACTTTTCCACGCATCAATGCCACTCAATGAAGATGGATCGCTGAAGGAAATTGATATCTTAGGGAAAAAGTACAAAGGAGAATCATTACTGAAATGCATCGGACAATTAATCCGAACTGCATATTTTGCAGAAAACGAGAACGAGGAAAAAAACTTTGCCATCGACTACGTATGGTATTTATGGTGTGGAAAAAATTCACCAGCATTCGATAAAAGCAAAATGGCCACATTCGAACGATATTTCATTGATGACAAAGAAACTCATGTAGAGCAAAAAGGAGCCTACTATATACTGCGCGACCGGGAAGATATCTGCGACATGATATTAGATGAATTCGGCGTAGAAGGAGAACATCGACACATCATCAACGGACATGTGCCGGTAAAAGCCATGAAAGGTGAAAAACCGATAAAGGCAAACGGCAAACTGATGGTCATTGACGGAGGTTTCTCGAAAGCTTACCACTCTGAAACAGGTATTGCCGGCTATACGCTTGTATATCATTCACGGGGATTCCAACTGGTACAACACGAACCTTTTACATCTACACAACGTGCCATAGAAGAAGGACTCGATATCAAATCGACCACGCAGATTGTAGAAATGAGTACAAAACGCATGATGGTAAAAGATACCGATAAAGGAAAAGAACTTGCCATTCAAATTAAAGACCTTAAAAAACTATTAATCGGTTATCGGACAGGTATCGTCAAAGAAAAATCTGTATAAAGAAATAAACAAAAAAGCCGTTATGTTTTTGAAAAACATAACGGCTTTTTACACAATAATCGATGAGAAATAATAACAAATCTCTTATTCTTTAAATCAACCGATTGGTTTGCTTATCTGGGAATATAACAGTAGGCTTAAATGTTTTCGCCTCTTCAAAATCGATCAAAGCATACGACATGATAATCACAACATCGCCTACTTGAACCTTTCGCGCAGCCGCACCGTTTAAACAAATACAACCGGAATTCCGTTCTCCCTTTATAATATAAGTTTCGAAACGTTCTCCATTATTATTGTCTACAATCTGAACTTTCTCTCCCGCAATCAAATTGGCAGCTTCCATTAAGGCTTCGTCAATCGTAATGCTCCCCATATAGTTCAGATTAGCTTCTGTAACGGTTACACAGTGTATTTTCGATTTCAATACTTGAATCATCATTCTTATCTTACTCCTTATATTTTATATTATCAATCAAGCGCACATCTCCACAAAAAACAGTTATACAACCTACAACATATTCCGTTTCATCCCATGTATTGACCGCCTGAAGAGTATTTCCATCTACTATTTCAAAATATTCCAAACGCAAACCTGCTGCTGTTTCGATACTCTTTTCTACAAACTCTTTTGTTTCCGAAAGCGTATGAGCTTTTGCATAGTCGACACTTGTAAACAATGTCTTCGAAATAGACAAAGCCTGAACACGCTGTTCCGCACTCAAACGGGTATTTCTGCTGCTTAATGCCAACCCATCACTTTCACGCACAATAGGACATCCCACAATTTCAACAGAGAAAGGATACTTGCGTACCATCTCACGAATTATGGCAAGTTGCTGGAAATCTTTTTCACCAAAATAAGCACGTGTAGGTTCTACAATCAAAAACAATTTACTTACAACCTGACACACCCCGTTAAAATGTCCCGGACGATATTTCCCTTCCATCACAACATCCAACGGTGGATAACTAAATGTACGTGTATCGGGTTCCGGATAAATTTCCTCAACAGAAGGAGCAAAAACATAAGTTACCCCACATTTCTTGAGCAACTCACAATCAGCTTCCAAAGTACGCGGATACTTAGCAAGGTCATTCTTGTCGTTAAACTGAGTAGGATTCACAAAATCACTCACCACTACTACATCATTTTCAGCTACAGCACGTTTCACCAACGAAGCGTGTCCATCATGTAAAGCCCCCATAGTGGGAACCAATCCAATTGTTTTACCTTCATTCCTTAAAAGATTCAATTTAGAACGAAGTTCCTGAATAGTTTGAATCAATTCCATTTTTTCGATTATTAAAACAATCTTTTTTATTTTCGGTGCAAAATAACCATATTTTAAGGAGATAACGAAGAATAATAACAAAAAAGAATTATATTTCCTTCATAAAAAGTATATCAAAAAGACATGAAATAAATAGAAATCAGCACATTAACAAACTATAAGGAATAAAACAAAGACTATAGTAACCTATATCGTCTATTTTTTATATCTTTGCAAAAGAAAAGAGCAACAATAAATATAACATGAACGCAAAAAAGGTTTTATTCATTACACAAGAAATTACTCCTTACGTACCCGAAAGTGAATTATCACTAGTAGGACGAGATTTACCACAAGCAATTCAAGATAAAGGTTATGAAATACGCACATTTATGCCCAAATGGGGAAATGTAAACGAACGCCGAAACCAATTGCATGAAGTAATTCGTTTGTCGGGAATGAATATTATTATTGATGATACCGATCATCCTCTGATTATTAAAGTTGCATCAATTCAAGCAGCCCGTCGCCAAGTCTACTTTATCGATAATGACGATTATTTCCAACATCGATTAATGGCTACTGATGAAAATGGAGTGGAATATGAAGACAATGGCGAACGCGCTATCTTTTACGCAAGAGGCGTATTGGAAACAGTAAAAAAACTTCGATGGAATCCGGATATCGTACATTGTCACGGATGGATGAGTGCAATCGTCCCGCTTTTTATTAAAAAAGCATACTACGATGAGCCATCATTTAGAGACACAAAAGTAATTTACTCTGTTTATGAAAAAGGGTTTGAATCAAACTTATCAACAAACTTCACAAACCAATTATTATTTAAAGGAATAACCAAAAATGATATCCCTGTAAAACAACCTGTTAATTTTACAGAATTAAATAAACTGGCGATTGCATATTCGGATGGTGTCATTCAAAATAGTGAAAACATCAATCCGGAAATTATGTCATACGCACATAGTTTATCAATTCCGGTTATCGATTATCAACACGACCAAACGTATGCTGATTTATGCGACTCACTTTACAATAAAGTTTGTGGAGATGCTAATAAATAAATTTACGAACCAATTCGAATACAATGAAATCTAAACTAATAGCAGTATTAACTATTGCTGCTACCCTTTATAGTTGCGATGATGAGACTGTAGGTATCGGTCAATTTATTGCAGATAATGAATTAATTCCGTCAAAAGCTATCACCTACTCTGTAGAAACAAAATCTATACTGTTAGATTCTGTTTTTTCACGTTCAAGTACGGCTTATTTGGGAAAATTCACCGATAAAGAATATGGAACTTTCAGTTCCGATTTCTTAGTCCAAATAAACTGTCCTGAAGATTTTGAGTTACCAGACAACATAGAATCCATAACAAAAGCACAATTGGGACTATATTATACAAATTATTTTGGGGACTCTCTCGCCACTTTACATCTACAAGTGGACACATTGGCAAGAGCTATTAAAGATGATGGAATTAACAAACACTTATATTATAGCAATTTAGACCCAGAAAAAGAAGGGTTTTATAACTCATCCGTCCCCCCAATTGCAATAAAAGATTATTCTGCTTACGATAAAACAGTAAGCGATTCACTACACAATACAGAAGACTACTACCCACGTATCTTCATTGATTTAGGAGATGATTTCTGCAATTATTTTTTAAAGAAATACAATTATACAGAACAACAAAACGGAAAAACCATTCATCCGTATTTTAATGATGCAGAAACTTTTATCAACAATGTACTTAAAGGATTTTATTTACACACCACAAACGGAGAAGGATCGATTTTATACATCAGTGATATTTACTTACATCTGACCATCGCATATCATTCAAAGACGGAAGCTGGCAAAGACACAATAGTCAATACTGTTGTTCCTATGGCTGCAACTAAGGAAGTTTTTATGTCCACTCGATTTAAAAATTCCGGTCTGGAAAATTTAGTAGAAGATAACTCATATACCTATCTAAAAACCCCTGCAGGACTTTGCACTGAAGTAACTTTACCAATAGAAGAAATGTATAAAAGACACAGGACTGAAAGTAAAGACTCGCTTAATGCAATTTCTGTTTCGTTTACTAAGGTAAGAGATACTGAAAACAGCAAATATAAAATGGGAACCCCTTCCACCTTGTTAATGGTAAGAAAGGACAAAATGCAAGATTTCTTTGAAAATAGCCAGATAAACGATGACAAAACATCGTTTATTGCAACTTACAATTCAGGAACAAAACAATATACATTCTCACAGTTAAACAGATTAGTCAATCACATTTTTAATGAAATAGAACCTGAAATTGAAAAAGGTGAAACTGAATGGGAAAAATGGAAAAATGATAAAAAGAATGAAAATTGGAATAAGGTTCTACTTATTCCTGTTGTTACCACAACAGATAATGAAGGGAATATCATTAAAATAGAAAATGACTTAAATGTAAATTCTGCAATTCTCCAAAGGGGAGATACAGAGACAGACAATAATATCAACATGGAAGTCATTTATACCCAACTTAATTTACGCTGATTTTCGACTTTATTCTAATCGAAAGAATTGTTTATTCCACACAAATAAAAAGACAATCCATTCGGAAGTATACCGAATGGATTGTCTTTTTTCAAACATATATAAATAAACTTTTCACTCAACCATCATGAAATCAAAAACTCCAGAGTCGAAAAGTATTTATAAAAGCACAAAATCCCGATATTTCAAAAATCGCCCTTATACTTGAACTTACTTTGCCAAATATCTTCAACATGCTCCCTATAACCTGAGATAACTTTATATATAAAAAAATAAGAGCTACCTCTAAATGAGGCAGCTCTTATTTTTTAATTTATTCTGAGAATTAATCGTTAACAGAAGCCATGTGAGCAATCAAATCCAATACTTTGTTAGAGTAACCGATTTCGTTGTCATACCAAGAAACAACCTTAACGAAAGTATCAGTCAAAGCGATACCAGCTTTAGCATCGAAGATAGAAGTGTGAGTATCACCCAAGAAGTCAGAAGAAACAACTGCATCTTCAGTGTAACCCAAAATACCTTTCAATTCGCCTTCAGAAGCTTCCTTCATAGCAGCGCAGATTTCTTCATATTTAGCTGGCTTAGCCAAGTTTACAGTCAAGTCAACTACAGAAACATCCAAAGTCGGAACACGCATTGACATACCAGTCAATTTACCGTTCAGTTCAGGAATAACTTTACCTACAGCCTTAGCAGCACCAGTTGAAGACGGGATAATGTTGCCAGAAGCAGCACGACCACCACGCCAGTCTTTCATAGACGGACCGTCAACAGTCTTCTGAGTAGCTGTAGTAGAGTGAACTGTAGTCATCAAACCGTCAGTGATACCCCATTTGTCGTTCAAAACCTTAGCGATAGGAGCCAAGCAGTTTGTAGTACAAGAAGCGTTAGAAACGAATTGAGTACCTTTCACGTAAGTTTTTTCGTTTACACCGCAAACGAACATCGGAGTAGCGTCTTTAGAAGGAGCAGACATAACTACGTATTTAGCACCAGCTTGAATGTGAGCTTGAGCCTTTTCTTGAGTCAAGAACAAACCAGTTGATTCAACAACGTATTCAGCTTCAACTTCATTCCATTTCAAGTCAGCAGGATTTCTTTCAGCTGTTACGCGGATTTCCTTACCGTTAACAATCAATTTGCTGTTTTCAACGTCAGCTTCGATAGTACCGTCAAACTGACCGTGCATTGTATCATACTTCAACATGTAAGCCAAGTAATCTACCGGGCACAAGTCGTTAATACCTACGATTTGGATATCGTTTCTCTTTTGAGCTGCACGGAATACGAAACGGCCGATACGACCGAAACCGTTAATACCTACTTTAATCATTTTGTTTAATTTTAAAAGGTTCTATAAATATAATGTTATAAACACTCGCTTTTGCCTTTGCAGCATCAAGTACGGGAATCGCATCTTCAACTTCCCCTCCTCTCGACTGCGTTGCAAAAATAACAATTTCTTTTTAAAGCAGAACATAGGAAGTATTAAAATTAAAAAAAAATCGAGCGAGATTTTACTTCTTTCCCATTAAAGTCCTTGTTCTTTTCCTGCTGAAATGTCATTTTGCAATCCCTACTTTACATGATAAGATTTTTTCTCTCGGAAAAGGGAAATAAATGCCTACCGATTTATTTTTATTGTCTACAGAAAAAGAATTTTTCTCTTCACATTTTTTTAACACAAAATGTTCCATACGTCCCATACGATTCTCTATTTTTGTCAAAAATATGAAACATAAACTTCATTAATCAAAACCCAAAAAACAAAACCATGAAACATCTTAAAAACTTACTCATGCTAGTAGGGATGGCTTCCGCATTACTATACGGATGTACACCTTCAGAGAATACCCAAGACAAAGAAATGAACAAATTCATATCTGAACTGATGGGCAAAATGACACTGCGGGAGAAATTAGGGCAACTCAACCTTCCTGCCGGAGGAGACCTAACAACAGGTGCTGTACAAAACAGCAACTTAGCCGAAATGATTCGTAAACAAGAGTTGGGTGGATTCTTCAACGTAATGAACGTGGAGAAAATCCGCGAACTGCAACGCATCGCCGTAGAAGAAACCCGGTTGGGTATTCCTCTCGTAGTAGGAGCCGATGTCATTCACGGCTATCAAACCATCTTCCCTATCCCATTGGCTTTGGCTTGTAGCTGGGACACATTAGCTACCGAACGGATGGCGCAGATATCTGCAAAAGAAGCTACTGCCAACGGAATTGCATGGACATTCAGCCCCATGGTGGACATTTGCCGTGATGCACGCTGGGGACGCATTGCCGAAGGAAATGGAGAAGACCCTTACATCGGATCGCTGATGGCACGCGCATACGTGCGTGGGTATCAAGGCAAGGATTTGCAAAAATCGGATAGCAGCATGATGGCTTGCCTCAAACACTTTGCCCTTTACGGAGCATCTGAATCTGGCAGAGACTATAATCGTACAGATATGAGCCGGGTACAGATGTTCAACGAATACCTTCCGCCTTATCAAGCTGCGGTAGAAGCTGGAATTGGCACGGTTATGACTTCTTTCAATACCATCAACGGCGTTCCTGCTACTATCAATAAATGGTTGATTGACGATGTATTGCGCAAACAATGGGGATTCAAAGGCATGGTAGTGACCGATTATAATTCTATTGGGGAAATAGATGTTCACGGTGTTGCCCCTTTAAAAGAAGCAGGCATTATGGCTATGAATGCCGGAACCGATATGGATATGGTTACACAAAGTTTCCTCAACCCGATGGAAGAAGCAGTCAATGAAGGCAAAGTATCCGAAGCACGTATTGATGAAGCTTGCCGTAGGGTATTGGAAATGAAATATAAACTGGGACTGTTCGACAATCCCTATAAATATTGCAATGTAGAACGTGCCAAAACAGAAACATATTCAGAAGCCAACCGTGCAGAAGCCCGGAGAATAGCTGCCGAAACTTTCGTCCTTATGAAAAACGAAAAACAATTGCTTCCGCTTGCCATGAAAGGACGCATTGCCTTGATAGGACCGATGGCAGACGCTGCCAACAATATGTCCGGCATGTGGAGTCCAACTTGCGACCCGTCCAAACACTCGTCGCTGCTTGAAAGACTTCGTGCAGCCACCGAAGGTAAGGCGGAAATCCTCTATGCCAAAGGAAGCAACATATATTACGATGCACGCATGGAAGCAGGTGCAATCGGCGGACGCACTTTGCAAAGAGGAGACAACCAGAAATTGTATGCTGAAGCAATGACGGTTGCATCCCGTGCCGATGTCATACTTGCCGCAGTAGGAGAATGTGCGGAAATGAGTGGAGAATCTGCTTCACGCACCGATATACGCATCCCCGATGCACAACGCCATTTGTTGGAAGGATTGGTTAAGACAGGGAAACCCGTTGTAGTTTTGCTCTTTACCGGACGTCCGCTTGACCTGACTTGGGAATCGGAACATGTGCCTGCCATCTTGAATGTATGGTTTGGAGGAAGCGAAACGGGAGATGCCGTAGCTGACGTGCTATTCGGCAAAACCGTTCCTTCAGGCAAACTGACCACAACTTTCCCACGCACGGTAGGACAACTTCCTTTGTATTATAGCCAGACAACTACCGGACGCCCCGACGGAGACCCAACGGTATTCAACCGCTTTGCAAGTAATTACCTTGATTGCCCCAATGATGGGTTATATCCTTTCGGATACGGATTGAGCTACACAACCTTCGAGTACGGAAAAATGAAACTTAGTGCTGAGACTTTACCCAAAGGCGGAAGCATTACGGTAACGATCCCAGTAAAAAACACAGGAAACTATGACGGCACAGAAATCGTGCAACTCTACATCCACGACCAATATGCAGACATAGCCCGACCTGTAAAAGAACTGAAAGATTTCCGCCGCATCACCTTGAAGAAAGGGGAAAGCCAAGATGTCACATTCACTCTGACAGAAGATGACTTGAAATACTATAACGCCGACCTCGTCTATAAATACGATGCCGGAACTTTCCAAGTCATGGTAGGTCCGAACAGCAGGGATGTACAAAGCGCATCATTCAATGCTGAATAAATTTTTTCAATTTCCAATTTAAATGAGTACCTTTGCCCAATCTTTCAATTTTATACAGAACTGAATATGCAGGAAAAGATTATTATTCTCGATTTCGGTTCACAAACCACGCAGCTCATCGGACGCCGCGTACGTGAACTGAATATGTATTGCGAGATCGTTCCCTACAACAAATTCCCTCACAACGATCCTTCCATTATTGGTGTTATCTTATCGGGAAGTCCTTTCTCGGTTTACGATGATAAGGCATTCAAAGTAGACTTGAGTGAGATAAGAGGCAAATATCCTATTTTAGGAATATGTTATGGAGCTCAATTTATGGCTTATACAAACGGAGGTAAAGTTGAACCGGCAAACACACGCGAATACGGACGTGCCCATCTTGCAACGTTCAACCACGAGAATCCGTTATTAAAAGGAGTACGCGAGAACTCACAAGTTTGGATGAGTCATGGCGACACCATTACTGCTCTTCCCGAACATTTCAAAATTATTGCATCAACCGATAAAGTTGCTGTAGCTGCTTATCAAGCAGAAAACGAAAAACTGTGGGGCGTACAGTTCCATCCGGAAGTATATCATACAGAAGATGGTATACAAATTTTGAAAAATTTTGTGGTAGACATCTGCGGAGGCAAACAAGATTGGAGTGCTGCTTCATTCATTGAAACAACAGTAGCACATTTAAAAGAACAATTAGGCAACGACAAAGTTGTACTTGGATTAAGCGGAGGAGTTGACTCTTCCGTTGCCGCTGTGCTGCTCAATAAAGCCATCGGGAAAAATCTGACTTGTATCTTTGTCGACCATGGCATGCTCCGTAAAAATGAATTCAAAAACGTGCTTCACGATTACGAATGTCTTGGGCTGAACGTTATCGGTGTAGATGCCAGCGAAAAGTTCTTCACCGAACTGACTGGAGTAACCGAGCCCGAACGAAAACGTAAAATAATCGGCAAAGGCTTTATCGATGTGTTCGATGAAGAAGCGCACAAGATTAAGGATGTGAAATGGCTGGCGCAAGGTACTATTTACCCCGACTGCATTGAGTCTTTGTCAATCACCGGAACTGTTATCAAGAGCCATCACAATGTAGGCGGCTTGCCAGAAAAGATGAATTTGAGACTTTGTGAACCCTTACGCTTATTGTTTAAAGATGAAGTTCGCCGAGTAGGACGTGAACTGGGAATGCCCGAACATCTCATTACCCGTCATCCTTTCCCCGGACCGGGATTGGCAGTACGTATCTTGGGTGACATCACTCGTGAGAAAGTACGCATTCTTCAAGATGCCGACGACATTTTCATTCAAGGATTGCGCGACTGGAATTTATACGACAAAGTATGGCAAGCAGGTGTTATCCTTCTTCCGGTACAAAGCGTGGGAGTAATGGGAGACGAACGTACCTACGAACGCGCCGTAGCCTTGCGTGCTGTAACCAGTACCGATGCTATGACAGCAGACTGGGCACATCTTCCTTACGATTTTATGGCTAAAGTATCAAACGATATCATCAACAAAGTAAAAGGGGTGAATCGGGTATGTTATGACATATCCTCCAAACCACCTGCCACAATCGAGTGGGAATAACCTAATTATCACATAAGAAAAGCGGTTGATGGATGTTTTTCCATCAACCGCTTTTCTATCATAAAACATATATCAATCGTCTATATCAATCAAATGAAATTCTTTATCGAAAGTCAACTCCAAACGATTAGATAATTCTACTTCATATTCCTTAGATGAACGCTCAATCTTAAGTATTTTCGTGTTTTCATAATTCAACTGAACATACAACCTTATAGCCTCCGGAACTGCTTGCATCGGAACACCTTCCTTCTTACAACTAATCTCTACCCAATCGCCTCGCTTATCGAACTCCAATTTGTCACCATCGGTAAAAATAACATCGTAACTTTTAGAAAACAAATCCGATTCTACTTTAGCCAAAGCTATCTTATGCCCTTTAAAATATGTAGAAATAAATGTTTGAGCCTTTGTAGGCAATTGCCCTACTTGAATAGGTTTCTCATCGTCTGCCCAAACCAATGTGTTTAGCGAAAAACAACAAAGCAATAAAAGAATCCATTTTTTCATACGCCACAATTTATAATCATAATTC
The DNA here is from genome assembly GCA_019116145.1 of Candidatus Phocaeicola gallistercoris. Lineage (GTDB taxonomy): Bacteria > Bacteroidota > Bacteroidia > Bacteroidales > Bacteroidaceae > Phocaeicola > Phocaeicola gallistercoris. Next base: position 18,292 of record DXCG01000109.1, on the reverse strand, counting down.
ATATTCTATTTCTTATCTCTGCAACAAAGATGCGAAGCAAATCTGAAAAGAAATTGAAAACAACGATTTTTTCAATTTTTTGTCAATATAAACCAATGCATCTTGTCTTTAAACTCATACCGGACATACAACTTACTAACTTTACAAACCGAATCGACCAAAGCAAGTCCAAGTCCTGTAGACCCTTCTTTTGTATGTCGTTGATAAAAACGTTCAAATAAATGATTCTTATCCAACTCCTCTGTACCTGTATTGCCTATAGAAAAAGCTGTATCAGTTATCCGAATCATAATATCTCCTTTATCGACATTATGCACAAATGCGTTTTTCAGTAAATTGGTGATCAGTATTGAAGCCAACGAATCATTCATTTCCACATAAAAATTACCTTCTACATTCACAGACAGACCAATACCACGATAGGCATAAACTTCTTCATAATCGGACAAATACGTATCAAGCAACGCATTCAAGCAAATGGTTTGGGTATGAATAAATTGTCCGTTCTCTATCTTACACAATAGCAACAACGATCTGTTCATACGTGTAAGGTTTTCTAAAGTCCTATATATTTTAAACAATTCGTCCAATTGTTTTTCTGAAAAACCAGCATCTTCCATCAACATTTCAAGACGATTCTGACAAATGGCAAGCGGGGTCTGCATTTCGTGCGAAGCATTTCCGATAAACAATTTTTGCTGCTCGTACAACTGCTCGTTCCGCACGACAGAAGCCATAACCACTTCATTCAGATGCTGAAACTCCGTAACTTTCGTAGCATTAGACAATGGCTCATTCTTATACCCCAACCGATATGTATCCAACCATTTCAACAATACATACAAAGGCTTCATATTTCTTCTGTAAACCCACATGGTTATGAAAAGAATAACCAATAAAAGCAACGCATACAAAAAAACAATCCATCCTAAAATTGCTTTTTGCAAATCGAACTTCTCTATTGTCGGCATATAAACAACCAGCTCCATATACCGGTTATCTTCGGTAGGGAAAATGGTTATCAATACACGCGCCGGCTCTTCTTCTTTCTTTTCGGTGATATATACCATTTCATCGCGATAAGAAATTTGCGGATGTGCATGGGCATACGAAGCACTAACCTCATAAAGATAATATTGATTGTTTGTCCCATTACCAGATACAGGCATTTCTTCTCCCGACAATGTACGAATAATTAATTGCTCCGCATAATCAATCAACGAATCATCAACTTCATCGTTTACCTCTTCCATAATAGCCATATAAAAAAGACCAGCCCAAACCGTAAGTATAACGATTAAAGCGAATGAAATACGCCAAAAGACTAAATTAGAGAGTTTCATTCTACAACAAATTTATATCCAAAACCATAAACGGCTTTCAATTCAGGAGTTGCCCCGGCTTCTTTCAGACGTTTACGTAAATTTTTAATTTGCGCATAGATAAAATCAAAATTATCTACCTGATCGATATGATCTCCCCAAACCGATTCTGCCAACGTATTTTTATTGACCAAACGTCCCGGACGAGACATAAAATAAGCTAATATATCATATTCTTTCCGATTCAAATCTAAATGTTTTCCATCAACTATCACACGAAAAGAATCTGGGAATAACTCGATATTCCCAACTTGAAGTTTCTTTTCTCCATCCCTCAAATTTCTACGGAAAAGGCTTTTAATCCGTGCATGCAACTCTGCCAGATGAAAAGGCTTAGGCAAATAATCATCCGCTCCCAAATCTAAGCCCTTCACTTTATCCTCAATAGAATCTTTAGCAGAAAGAATAATAACGCTTACTCGCTTCCCTAAACTTTGAAGCTCATCTAAAAGGTCTAATCCATTCCCGTCTGGAAGCATTATATCCAATAAGATACAATCGTAATCATAATCTTCTATTTTCTGTAAAGCAAACCTATAAGTCGAAGCCTGAGACACAACATAACGTTCCTGCTCTAAAGAGCGCACGATAATTTCTCTTAAATCGGCATCGTCTTCTACAACCAGAATCTTCATAACAAAAAGTTTTGCACAAATATAAAATTTTACCGGTCATTATAAAAACATGACAACATTTATACACCGATTTTTACATAAAAAAACGGCTTACGAAGTACAAAAGATACTACGTAAGCCGCATATTATATGCAATCTTGCCTATTTACTACATATTAAACCAACGCACATAACAGAAGTCCTGACGATGCGGAAGGTCTTCATGCTTAGGATACATTCTATAAGAAACTTTAAAGCTTCCTGCATTCGATAAGCTGTGAGTTAATTGGAATGTGTATAAACTTCCTTCGCGCTTAATCAACTTCATAGGCGTTACACTATAAACACTTTCTTTACCCTCCAATGTTGTATAGGTCACTACCATTTCAACACCAATAGCATCCTCCAGTTCTCCTTCATCAACAACACATGTAATGGTATAATCTTTACCACTTTCCACATTCCCTTGACGAAGTTCCAAACTCTTATCTAAGGATACAACCTTGATTGAATCCCACTTCTCTGCAACATTCTCCTTCCAATCTGCTAAAGCTTTTGCCTTTACAAAATTATTTTCAGCTAATGCATGGAAACGTACAGACTCTTTTGCATAAAATTTACTATAGTAATCGTCAAGCTGGCGCTTCATTGTATAATGAGGTGCAATCTGAGCTATCGAATTCTTGATAGTTCGCACCCATCCTTCTGAATAACCTTTTTTATTACGCGCATAAAACAAAGGTAAGATTTCAGTTTCAAGCATACTATAAATTGTAGCAGCATCCAACTGGTCCTGATATTCTTGATTCTGATAAGTACGCTTATCGGTTAAAGCCCACCCTGCACCTTCACGGTAACCTTCTAACCACCATCCGTCGAGCACAGAGAAATTGACAACCCCATTCATTAAAGCTTTTTCTCCCGAAGTACCAGAAGCCTCTAATGGACGTGTTGGTGTATTCATCCAAATATCAACTCCGGAAACAAGACGACGTGCCAACTTCATATCATAATCTTGTAAGAAAATAATCTTACCTAAGAATTCAGGACGATTCGATATCTCAATAATCCGTTTAATCAAACCTTGACCTGCACCATCATTAGGATGAGCCTTCCCTGCAAACAAGAACTGAACAGGATAATCAGGATTATTTACAATCTTAGACAAACGGTCTAAATCACTAAATAACAAATGTGCACGCTTATATGTAGCAAAACGACGCGCAAAACCAATAGTCAATGCATTAGGATTTATCTTATCAAGCAATGAAACAATTAAAGCCGGATTTCCTTGGTTTTTTAACCAGTTCTTACGGAACTGCTCACGTATATAGCTAATCAATTTCTTTTTCAATACCTGACGAGTGTTCCAAATTTCTTCATCTGGAACATTATAAATAGCCTCCCAAATGGTAGGATTCGACTGGTCGTTCATGAAGTTTTTATCAAAATACTTACCATAAAGTTGCTTCCATTCTGAAGCACACCATGTAGGGAAATGTACACCATTAGTAACATATCCAACATGATTTTCTTCTGCAAAATATCCTTTCCATATACCAGAGAACATTTCTTGTGAAACTTTTCCATGCAACCAGCTAACACCGTTTACTTCCTGACAAGTATTACATGCAAAAGTTGACATACAGAATCGTTCATTACGATCTCCTGGATTAATGCGACCTAAATCCATCAAATCATCCCAAGAAATTCCCATTCGTTGTGGATATCCACTCATATATTTACCGAACAATCCTTCATCAAAATAGTCATGTCCTGCAGGAACAGGAGTATGTACAGTATATAAAGAAGAAGCACGAACAACTTCTAATGCTTCATCGAAAGACATTCCACTTTCTACATATTCACACAAACGCTGAACATTACATAGAGCTGCATGTCCTTCATTACAGTGATATACATCTTTCTTTATTCCTAACTTTTTGAGCAACAATACACCTCCAATACCTAATAAGATTTCTTGTTTCAAACGATTTTCCCAATCACCACCATATAGCTGATGAGTAATAGAACGATCAAACTCACTATTTAATTCATTATCCGTATCAAGCAAATAAAGAGGAACACGCCCAACATTTACCTTCCAAACAAAAGCATGAACATAATAATTTAAATAAGGTACGTCAATAACCAACGGATTTCCAGCTTGATCATTTACACGTTCAATGGGTAAACTCCCAAAATTTTGAGCTTCATAATTAGCTATCTGCTGACCATCAATGGACAAACTTTGTGTAAAATACCCATAGCGATATAAGAAGCCAATTCCACACATATCAACACAACTATCAGAAGCCTCCTTTAAATAGTCTCCAGCTAAAATACCTAATCCTCCAGAATATATTTTCAATACATGTGTCAAGCCATATTCCATACAGAAATAAGCAACAGACGGACGTGATGTATCTATCTTCACATTCATGTATTCTTGAAAATGAGCATACACACTATTGATCTCTTTCAAAACTTCTTTATTGACCGATAATGCTTCTAACTTTTCATAGCTTAAACGTTCCAATAATGCAACTGGATTTTGATTGACAACTTGCCACAACTCCGGGTCTAACTTCCTAAACATTTCTGTAGCCTCATCATTCCAAGCCCACCAGATATTGCGAGCTAGCTCTTCCAACATTTTTAAGGAATCAGGAATGCGAGATTTCACGTTAATATCTCTCCAAACCGGAGCATTCACACAATTTGTTTTGACTTTCATAATTCATTTTCAATTTAACAAGTTCTATCAGTTCTTAGTTAAGATACGCTCTGTTGCTTTTCGTAAAGCAAAATCATAAGCCTTATAATAATATTGTATAAAATGTTTCCACAAAGCTTTTTCAGATAATTTTGAAGCACACCCACGTACATTTTTTATATCATCGGATGAGTATGTCGAAAACTCAACAACATCATCTTTTATTTTATCTGCCACCTCTGAATAATTATAATCTGTGCGATGAATGACTCCAACACCTTCTTTTAATGTTGAAACATGTTTTCTTTCTGAATTAACCCATAAACCAAATCCCGACAAATCGGTTGTTATTGTAGGTACCTTAAATGCAATGCTTTCCAATGGAGTATATCCCCATGGCTCATAATAAGAAGGATATATACTCAAATCATTTCCAATAAGCAAATCATAATACGTTTCATTCAATATACCATCTTCACCATCTAAATAGCAAGGCACAAAAATAACTTTAACTTTAGATTCCGGAGCATTCGACATGTTCATATATTTCAACATATCCAGTACCTGATCATGGCTCATATTATGTAACCAATGCGTAATAAAAGGACATTGCAAAGGAGTATCATAATCTTGCCCGCTATCCAATCGTTCACGCAAATCTTCACGCGCTTCCCCTACCCATCCCGGTACATATACAAATGCAAGGATTTCTTTTTTCAGATTCTTCTCGCGAGTTAACCTATTTAACGCTTCCAAATAAACATCTATTCCTTTATTTTTAAATTCATAGCGTCCACTTGTTCCTACAATTATAACATCATCGGGAAGGTGTACACCCAATAATTTATTGGCTAAATTCACCATTACAGCACGTGCATGCTTACGTTTCTGATTGAAAATAATCCCTTTAGGAACGAAATCATTTTCAAATCCATTCATCAAAATCACATCTGCAGGCTTATCCAATAGTTCTTTACATTCATTATTGGTAATTTCACTTACGGTTGTAAAACAATCAACATGATGTGCAGTCTGTTTTTCTATTGAATGCTTCGACTCCATATTCAATTCACGCGCCATTTGATCTCCATTGTAAGCAAACAAATAATCGTATAAAGGCTTATTATTGCTTGCAATAGAACGTCCTATTGACGTTGCATGTGTTGTAAAAATCGTAGCAATAGCTGGTAATGTTTTCTTTATATATAAGGCTCCAAGTCCTGTCATCCATTCATTTACATGATAAATAACCTTATCTTGTTCACTTAAATTATAGCGATAAAAACTTTCCACTACTCTCCCCGCAGCATAAGAAAACATAGAAGCTTCATCATAATCACCATAAGCATGCAATGAATCAACTTTAAAATCCACCCATGCCTGCGTATAAATATCATTCTTCTTACTATAAAAAGGAATAAAGTCTACCAAAAATACGATCGGATTCCCCGGTATATTCCATCGTCCAATACGAATTTTCAATCCTTCTTTATCTTCCGCATATTTACGCCATTCACCGAACAATTGAATATCTTCCACAAAAGAAAGATTGTTTTTTTCTCCCCAAACATCAGGTCCTATAAAAAAAATTCGATCTGGAAAAGCATTCTGCAATGTCTTTGCTCGCGTTGAAAGTACAGTATAAATGCCTCCCACTTTATTGCATACCTCCCAACTTGATTCAAATATATAGTCGGGTGTCAACATTTTTTTTAACATGCTGTTCTATTATAATTGTAAATCAGTTGCAAAGTTACTATTTTTTTAGAAAAAACATGAGGTAGCATTTATTTTTTCTTCTATGGCATAAATATTTACATCTTTTGATAACTATCTTATTACCAACTCATCCAATCAGGATTATAACACATAAACGACATCGCTTCTAAGCTATAGGCACATTTAAATATAGAATTGTTATTATCTCAATTTTTAGTTATCCATAAAAAAATGGATAAACAAATGTATTCAACATTCATTATATCCATTTCACACGTGCGCCTGATAGGACTCGAACCTACACGTCTCACGACACCAGATCCTAAGTCTGGCGCGGCTACCAATTACGCCACAGGCGCATAAACATTATGCGTTTCTTATTTTCGACTGCAAATATAATGTGTTTTTTCGAAAGTTCCAAACAATCCAATCAATCTTTCCCTAATTCTTTCAATAAAGAACAAGCAACCTCAATCATTGTATCTTTCCCTTGTTGCATATCGGTTGCACTCATATCAACTTTCACATCCGGATCTATACCAAATTCTAATTGATTCATTTGTGGATCAAACATAGGAGCTGCAGAAAAGCGAATAGACCAGCCACATGGTATTTCAGAACTAAAAGGAAGACCAGATCCCCCTCCAGTCTTATCACCCACAATTATTACATTTGGAAACTGCCCCATACTGTTTACAAAATCATTGGTTGAACTATACGATCTCCGATTGGTTAATACAACCACCTTTTTTTGCCAACGGATACCATTAGACGGATTGATGTAAACTGGTTTTGGAGTTGAAAAGTCAGAATGACCGGGACCAGTTTTATGACACATATACCCAACCAACACTTTTTCATTCGTAAAACGCGCAGCCAATCGTTGAGCCGTAGTAAGATTTCCTCCTCCATTATCTCGAACATCAACAATTAACCCATCGCAAATAGCCAATTGATTCAATATTTGATCTAAATTCCCGTCACCTATTCCATTAGAGAAACTCTCACAATAAATATATCCTATATTATTTTCTAATATTTGATATGTCAATCCTGAAGAATTAACATAATCTTTCCCCAAATAATTACGTTGAATACTGTCGCTAAAATTATGAGGAAAACTATCAAACCACATCCGATATTGTGATGTAGCCAATGAACTTGATAGATTGACATGCCCATCACGCAACTCATTAACCATATCTGAAAGAACTTCAAACAAATTCTTCCACCCCATATCGGCTGTTATACGTTTGGCATATCTTTCATGCACTTCATCCCAATCTAAACCATATACTTCTTTTTTATAGTCCAAAAAACAATACTGCTCATCAATAATCCTCCATAATGCCTCAAAATTGGCTTCAGGAGTATTTCCAGAAATTTCCTCTCGAATACAAGAAGAAAAAGAAATACCTATCACACAAAATATTCCTATACAAAATATATATACAACATATCTCATAACTAAAAAGGTGTTACTTTTGAGGGCATACTTATTTGTTTTTTCCCACGGAATAAATAAATATTACGCACAAACCCAATCATAAAATCATGCGAATAAATGTGACTTTTCAACTTATTAACATGAGCTTGTTGTATATCACATAAATAACCTATACGCATAATTGTTCGCCGGATAGGGAAATCGAGAGTCAACAACTGCCTTAACGAAGGACGATTATAAAGAGATGTGAACAAAACATTTTTCCCTCCATTTTTCAATGAGAATATTTCGTAATACGATTCACCATATTCCGGAGAGAACATGACACCCAATAGTGGCAAATCTGCCTGATAACGTACAGTCAATGGACATTGAGCTATATGGAATTTATAAATAAGCATTCCCGATGCTCCTAATCCACCATAAGCCTTAGCCTGTGCCGGATTATTAGAGTTTCTCCTATTATAAACGACTCCTAAATTCACATCCAACATAGGACCTATCATCAATTTCAAACGCTCACTTACAGAGAATTGATAGTGCAGAGCATAACTCCAACTCAACATCCCGCCATAGGCATGATTTGTCTGTGATATATTATCTGTATATGAAGCATTTACATGCAACAAATTTTGGCCTGACACTTTTCCACTCATCAAACGTGTCATGCGCATACTTTCGTGAATAAAACGCATCTCTGCTCCTTTATATTCCAATGGAGATAGATACGATTCGAAAGTATTATTGAATCCTGCCCCCACTAACGTAGAACGCATTACATAGTGTGTAGCATGTAAGCTATCTGTTTGTGCACAAAGTATTTTACACAAAAGCAAACTTATTATCCAACAGATCCCCCGAGCAACTTTCATTCTTCATCGAATAATGTCATCTGACCATCTTCATTTTCCAGATCATCGGTACTTATCGCTTCACTTTCAATCTTTTCTTCAGAATCGGGCACACGTACAGGATCTAGTTCTTTAATATCTTCCACTGCATATATTGTAAGACGCTTTCCCTTGGCTTTATAACTTTTCACGCCAACAAAATCGCTTGCATCAATAATCAAAGGCTCACGAAAACGATCATTCCCTCCAAACACAACCTGCAACCGGGGATATACCTCATCCGACAATAAGACTAATTTATTTTGCTTATTTTCCCCCAAATAACTTTGCCTTTTATTGGTTACTTCAAATGTAAAGCGTTTCAAATACGGGAAATTTTGCTGATCGGCATCATATAACACCGCTGTCCAGACCTTTTCCGCATCAAACTTTTCAATATAAGCAATTCCATTTTCATAATGATTATTCAAATCGAAATCGGTAGTATAAAATTCACCGTTTTCAAGAATCACCAATATGCTTTCATTAGTTTGAAATTCACCCAAGTACTTTCCACGTCCATCATAATTCAATCGTAGGACATCAGAATCGAACCACACCTTACGACCACCCAAAGTTGATCCTCCTCGTTGTTTCAATACAATTTTATGGACTTCATATTTCGTAAGCAAATTGCCCATTGACTGCCTACCTTTTATATTAATCGTACTGAAATCTTTCTCGAAAACCAATTTCTTAATACGAACATTCGGTCGCAATGAAACTTTAACGACTTCGGCCTCCCCATTAGGGTTTGCCGTAAAATAAACTATTTTCGAACCGGGTGTTCCCTGAGTCACATCATATTCTCTATCACGTATAATAGAAGTCACATTGAAACGCTTCATGTAATAATTACCTTCTTTCCCATCGCGATAAATAACATTATAAATAGTCCGTTTATCATTTTTCTTAAAAACATTCACATAAAGGATATTCTTGCCAACAAACAATTTATCGGACACACGAACTATTTTATATTTACCATCTTTATAAAAGATTATTACATCGTCTATATCGGAACAATTACAAATATATTCATCTTTTTTAAGGGATGTCCCTATAAATCCCTCTTCCCGGTTAATATACAATTTCTCATTAGCCTCTGCTACTTTTGTAGCAACAATTGTATCAAAACTACGTATTTCTGTCAATCGTGGGAAATTTTTTCCGTATTTCTCTTTCAAATACAAATACCAATCAATCGTATAATCGACAATATGAGCCAAATGTTCATCAATTTGCGCTATATCTTTTTTCAATTTTGCAATAAACTCATCGGCTTTATCTGTATTAAACTTCAAAATACGCGCCATCTTTATTTCCATCAACTTAAGAATATCTTCTTTTGTCACTTCACGAACAAATTGAGAATAATATGGCGTCAATCGTTCATCTATATGCTTGCAGGCCTCATCCATATTTTCAGCCTGTTCAAATTGCTTATCCTTATATATTCGTTCTTCAATAAATATTTTCTCAAGAGATGCAAAATGCAATGTTTCCATTGCCTCGTTTCGCTGGATATTCAATTCTTCCCGTAAAAGAGATAACGTATTATCGACCGATTTCTTTAAAATATCGCTAACGCACAAAAAATGAGGTTTCTTATCTTCTATGACACAGCAATTCGGCGAAATACTTACCTCACAATCGGTAAAAGCATACAATGCGTCCAATGTTTTATCGGAAGAAACACCCGGAGCCAAATGGACCAATATCTCCACCTTATCGGCCGTATTATCATCCACCTTACGAACCTTTATTTTCCCTTTCTCTACAGCCTTTAATATCGAATCGATTAAAGAAGGAGTTGTTTTCCCATAAGGTATTTCGTTGATACAAAGTGTCTTATTATCTATTTTCGTGATTTTAGCACGCACCCGTACTACACCTCCTCGCTCTCCATCATTATAGCGTGACACATCGATAGCACCTCCCGTTTGAAAATCAGGATAAAGTTGAAAATCTTCATGATGCAAATAAGCAATAGCGGCATCACATATCTCATTGAAGTTATGGGGAAGTATTTTCGACGAAAGACCTACAGCAATACCTTCTACCCCTTGTGCAAGTAAAAGAGGAAACTTAACCGGCAAAGTAACAGGTTCTCTATTCCGCCCATCGTACGAAGCCTGCCATTCGGTTGTTTTAGGATTGAACACAACCTCAAGGGCAAACTTTGATAACCGAGCTTCAATATAACGGGGAGCTGCAGCCGAATCGCCCGTAAATACATTGCCCCAGTTTCCCTGACAATCAACCAGCAAATCTTTTTGTCCTAATTGCACCAATGCATCACCTATAGAAGCATTTCCATGCGGATGAAATTGCATTGTATGTCCTACTATATTAGCGACTTTGTTGTATCTGCCATCATCCAAACGTTTCATTGCATGCAATATTCGTCTCTGCACAGGTTTCAACCCATCATTTATATGAGGAACAGCCCGCTCCAAAATTACATACGAAGCATAATCTAAAAACCAGTTTTGATACATTCCGCTCAACTGGTGTTTCATGCTTTCGTCTGCATGACCTACAGGCTTATAATTCGAATGTTCAGCACTTTCGATAGTCAGTTTATCGTCTTTATCTAAAATATCATCACTCATAAAAAAGATATTGTCAAAATATTGCCAGACAAAAATAATAAAAAAATAAGTTCTTTCCTACCTATGTTTGCAATAAAGAAACATTTGCCATAAATGCCAAGGCACAAAAAAGACGAAGAAGTGAAACTTCCTTTACGGGGATTCCACCTCTTCGTCTTATACTTTAAAATAAATAATTACGCTTCTACAAAAGGAATTACAGAAACGATACTCCTATTCTCACGTCCTTTTTTGAAACAAACAGTTCCATCGACCAACGCATAAAGAGTATGATCGCTACCCATTCCTACATTATTACCCGGATTATGCACTGTTCCTCTTTGACGAACAATGATATTACCAGCTTTACAAGCTGATCCTCCAAATATTTTCACTCCCAATCGTTTACTTTCCGATTCACGACCGTTCTTAGAACTACCTACACCTTTTTTATGTGCCATTTTCTTACTTTTTAATAATTAAGCAATAACTTGTTTGATAGTCAGTTCAGTAAACTGTTGACGATGACCGTTCAGTTTTCTGTAGCCTTTTCTTCTCTTTTTATGGAATACTAATACTTTATCTCCTTTTACCAATGGAGAATTAACTTCGCATACCACTTTTGCTCCTTCTACGGTAGGAGTTCCTACTGTTACAGCACCGTTGTTGTCTACCAACAAAACTCTGTCAAACTCAACAGTTGCCCCACCTTCTACATTCTGAATGTGATGAACAAACAGCTTTTTGCCTTCTTCTACTTTAAACTGTTGACCGTTAATTTCTACTATTACGTACATTTTTTTATTATTAAACGGGTTTCCTCCGCAAGGTGAATTATACTCTCTAATTACTTTTTTACCTTTACGGAATAAATCGGTTGCAAAGGTACAGCTTTTTATCTATATAACCAAGATTTTACTTGAGAAATCTTCAAACTTTTCCTATAAAATAAAAAAAATGCCATCACATAAACAACCAAACGTACTCACAAAATTCCCCGCAAATCCGGATATATGCCTACATTCGGATAAACAATCAACTCTTCCCGAGTTGTCATGCCATGCAATACACCGGCAAAATCCACCCCGGCTGCTCGGGCTGTTTCAGCATCTACCGTACTGTCTCCTATATATAAGGTTGAAGTTTTTTCTGCATTCAGTTCCTTAAGTGCAAAAAATATACCTTCGGGTGAAGGTTTAGGTACCTGTACGTCTTCTCCTCCTACGATGACATCGATTGCACCTTCGGGAAGCACGTGTTCCAACAGCTCCAGAATCCGATAACGGAATTTAGTTGAAACAATGCCGATTTTCGCCCCCCGGGTTTTCAGCTCCGCCAATATTTCTGTAGTTTCTGGGAAAAGCCGCGTGTTTACTGTCATATATTTATCAGCCTCTTTCACATATTCTTTCCGATAGATTTCTAATGTACCGGCATCGGTTATTCCACTTAAAATGGAAAATGATTCTATCAAAGTTTTCCCAATAGTGCGTTTGATGGCAAAATCATCTACATTCCAATAGCCATAACGATTAAGCACATGCCGGAAACATGTCACTATTCCTTGTGAGGAATCAGCTAAGGTATAATCAAAATCAAACAAATATACATTATATAAATTTTTCATAAAAATGGAGTTTTATCATACAATAAAAGACAATTATATCTAATCTTTGAACAAATTTCGAACAAAAAATTGATTTTTCAATAAAATAGCCCTATTTTAGTCTATAACAAATTTATTTTTTTACGATTTTAAATCTATACCATCATGAAAAAGTATGTAGCAGAACTTATCGGAACGATGATCCTTGTCTTAATGGGATGTGGAAGTGCCGTCTTTGCAGGAAGCATAGCAGGAACGGTAGGTGAAGGTGTTGGAACCATAGGAGTGGCAATGGCCTTCGGGTTATCAGTAATAGCAATGGCTTATACCATAGGAAACATTTCGGGTTGCCATATCAACCCGGCCATTACGTTAGGAATGTGGCTCTCCGGAAGGATAAGACCCAACCGTGCAATGCTCTATATGTTATTTCAAATAGTAGGAGCCATTATCGGTTCTTTAATCCTTACTTTATTGGTCTCCACTGGGACACACGACGGACCGACCTCGACAGGTTCTAATACATTTACACCAGGAAGCGCCATGCAAGCGTTTATTGCTGAAGCTGTTTTCACATTCATTTTTGTACTTGTTGTTTTAGGTACAACCGATGAAAAAAAAGGTGCCGGGAATTTAGCAGGACTTGCCATAGGCTTAACCTTGGTTTTAATCCACATTGTCTGTATTCCTATTACAGGTACGTCTGTTAATCCGGCAAGAAGCATCGGACCGGCTTTAATGGAAGGAGGACAAGCATTGGAACAATTATGGTTATTTATTGTCGCTCCATTTATCGGTGCGGCATTCAGTGCTTTAGCTTGGAATTTTATTAAAGAAAAAGACTGAAAAAAAACATTTATTGAAAAAGCACATAAAAAAATCTTCCGCATCGACATTCATCTATCAGATAAAAACGAAACGGAAGATTTTTTATTCCTCTGCAATAATTATGGTGAATCTTTTTTATTTATTCCATTTGTTGATAATTTTTCGCCAAACCACCTTCACTTGTTTCTTTATAAAGAGAAGGCAAATCATGCCCTGTTTGTTTCATTACCTCTACCACTTTATCGAACGAAACGCGATGACGCCCATCTGTAAATGCTGAATAAATGTTAGCATCGAGTGCTCGAGCTGCAGCATAAGCATTACGCTCTATACATGGAATTTGCACTAATCCGCATACAGGGTCACATGTCATTCCTAAATGATGTTCTAACCCCATCTCTGCAGCATATTCAATCTGTGCAACACTTCCTCCAAACAATTGACTTGCTGCAGCTGAAGCCATTGAACACGCAACACCAACCTCTGCCTGACATCCCGCTTCTGCCCCCGAAATGGAAGCATTATATTTAACAATATTCCCGACCAACCCTGCTGTTGCAAGTGCACGCAATATCCGTGCATCACTAAAATCACGACTCTTTTGCAAATGAAAAAGAACGGCAGGAACTACGCCACACGCGCCACAAGTAGGAGCTGTTACAATTTTACCTCCCGATGCATTTTCTTCACTCACGGCTAAAGCATAAGAAAAGACCAACCCACGTGAACGAAGAGAGTCTTTAAATCCTTTTGCCTTTATATAATAAGAAGAAGCCTTACGCCTTAAATTTAACGGACCGGGCAACACCCCTTCGGCATCAAGTCCACGGTGAATTGCCGCTTTCATCGTATCCCATACTTCTGCCAAATAGTCCCATATATCGGAATCCTCACATTGCTCTACATACTCCCAATAACCTTTCCCTGTATGATCGCACCAATAAAGAATTTGGTTCATTGTATTCATACCATATATTTCAGGAGAAGTATCCTCATGACCTTCTTCGGCCAATGCACCTCCTCCTATACTGAATACAGTCCATTCTTCTGTTTTCTTCTTATCTTTATCAAACGACTTAAATGTCATTCCATTAGGATGAAACGGGAAAAACACATGTGGTTTCCATAAAATTTCTACAGGAGCATGAGGCTCTAATACATCTTTAATCGCTACATCCGTCATGTGTCCTTTTCCTGTTGCTGCCAAACTTCCATAAAGCACCACTTGAAAAGACATCGCCTCAGGATGACGTGCCAAAAACTGTTCTGCAGCCTTCCTCGGACCCATAGTATGACTACTGGAAGGTCCTGTACCTATTCTATACAATTCTTTGATTGATTTCATAATTTTAATGCTATTCCCCTAATGGACTCCAACAAAATTACAATAAAAATCACCTTTTTGCCAAACACAACTATTACAATTTTATGACAAATCAACAACTGTTAT
Organism: Candidatus Phocaeicola gallistercoris; assembly: GCA_019116145.1. GTDB lineage: Bacteria > Bacteroidota > Bacteroidia > Bacteroidales > Bacteroidaceae > Phocaeicola > Phocaeicola gallistercoris. The sequence goes on along the minus strand of DXCG01000109.1, from coordinate 3,046 downwards.
TCCCGATCCTCCAAATTGAACATGCTCATCATGAAAATCTTTCACTCCGGAAGCTTTGGAAAGATATTGTCTAATCAGTGTGCGCAAAATACCATCTCCCGTCCCATGAAGGATACGTACACTTCGCATTCCCGCCAAGATTGCATCATCTATAAAATAAAGAACAGCCTGAACAGCTTCATTTCCTCGCATACCACGCACATCAAGTTCTTGTTTAAAGTTCAATTTCTTTTCATATAAACGGTCATGTGTCGCACTACCAACAAAAGATACATTCAATTTATCTTCTCCTTGTTTTTTCTTAGGAATTTCGGCATGCTCTATACGATCTACCTTAACCGTAACTTTCATCCCACCAAACATTACAACAGCATTTTTCCCGCTCATATCTATTAATTCGCCTACTGAAGTCTGCCCTTTAATTCGAACATAATCACCGATAACAATCTCTTTCTTTGCAGGCAATGCCGGAGCATCTCCCTTGACCGGCTTTTTACTTTTCTCTTTCTTACGCTCTTGCCGTTCACGCAACCGGTCCATTTTTGAAGTGATTTTATGCTCCATTTCCGCCCTTAAAGCATCTTCCACCTGACGTTGAAAATCGCGCAATTCCTGCCGGACATTACGCGTATGTTCTTTTTCGGCTTGTACTTCTTTTATTTTGCGGATTGTATTCTCTATTTTCGCATTCGATTCTTGAAATATTTTCTCAGCATCTTCCTTTGTTTTTTTCAGCACATCATTCCTCTCACGCCTAAGCGTTTCAATCTCTTTCTCATAACGAGTTATCGTTTCTTCCATCACCTTTTCACGCTTTCGGATATTTTGGCGTTTAGTCTCCCAGTAACGCTTATCTCGTACAATATCTTGCAAATACTTATCACTTTGTATATATTCACTTCCTACTATTTGTGAAGCATCGGCAATAACTTCCTCCGGGAGTCCTATTTTCCGAGCAATTTCTATGGCAAAAGAACTTCCCGGATTGCCTATTTGCAATTGGAAAAGAGGACGCATTTCATGCCGGTCGTACAACATTGCTCCATTTACGATTCCAGCATGATTATCAGCAAAATGTTTCAAATTCTGATAATGCGTGGTAATAACTCCAAATGTTTGTTTTTCATTAAAACGCTTCAAAACGGCCTCCGCAATGGCTCCTCCAATCTGCGGCTCTGTTCCTCCTCCAAACTCATCTATTAAAATCAGACTTTGGGCATTACAATATTTCATCATGCTCTTCATATTCGTAAGATGAGATGAATACGTACTTAAATCGTCTTCTATACTTTGTTCATCACCTATGTCAATAAACAAACTATTGAATATCCCCATACGGCTGCGCTCGTTCAATGGGATAAGCAAACCACATTGAAGCATATACTGTAAAAGCCCCACAGTTTTCAAACAAACGGATTTTCCTCCTGCATTCGGTCCCGAAATAAGCAGTATTCGCTGTTGAGCACTTAACTCTATTTCAAGAGGTACTATTTTCTTTCCATGCTTATTTAGTGACATCTGCAACAATGGATGAATCGCATCAAACCAATCTATAACCTGTTCATTTTCCAAAGATGGCTTAGCTCCGTTTATCTCGATGGCAAACAATGCCTTTGCCCGTATAAAATCGACCTCTGCAAGAAATTCGTACGATTTCATTATTGCCGGAATTTCCGGCCTTACAGCATCCGAAAAATCTGTCAGAATACGGACAACCTCTCTGCGCTCTTCATTTTCCAACTCACGAATTCGGTTGTTAGCCTCTACTACTTCCGATGGCTCTATATAAATTGTTTTCCCTGTTGCCGATTCATCATGTACAATACCTCGTATTTTCCGCTTCATATTTGGAGCGACAGGTATTACCAATCGACCGTCCCTAACTGTTGGAGTTGCATCTTTTTCCACATAACCTTCCGATTGAGCTGCACGAAGTATCATATTCAAGCTCTTAGAAATACCTGCTGCTGTCGATGATAATTCACGGCGAATACGTAAAAGTTCTGGAGATGCATTATCTTTTATTTTACCAAATTTATCTAATATCCCATTAATCCGATTAATTATCTGAGGGAAAACGATCACCTCACATGCCAATTCAGCCAAAGCAGGATAAAGAGTTTGAGGCTCCCGACTTTCTTCTTCATCAACTTTTTGAAACAAAAACACCACTATCTGCTGAATAGTCCCCAACGAACGATACAAATCATAAATCTCTTGCTCATCCATATACATCCCCTCAATACGAATTCTATTTAATGCAGACCTGACATCAAAAAAATATTGATTAGGAAAATCATCGCGCTCTTGCAAAATCTGAACAAATTCCACAACCTGCTCTAACCAACAATTTATTTCATTAAACTTATTCGAAAAATCCATCTTATCTACCAACTCAGCCCCTAATACACTAAGACATTTGCCTTTCAACAAATATCTAACTTGATCGAAACCGATCTTCTGCTCAAAATTTTGTGGATATATCATAATTTTACCTTAACATGGAAACAAATACAAAATTACGATAATATAAAGAATTTCATAAAAAAGACGCCAAAATATTTGCTAATTAAAAATTAATCCATACCTTTGCATCGTCTTTCAAAAAAGACCTCTAATATACACCAAATTTTAAGGAGAGATGGTAGAGTGGTCGATTACAGCGGTCTTGAAAACCGCCGTGCTGAGAGGCACCGGGGGTTCGAATCCCTCTCTCTCCGCTGAAACCTAAGACTTAGGTAGTCAAATTAAGACAAGTCCCGTAAAATCAACGTTTTACGGGACTTTTTCTATTTATCCGGTGGACAACCGAAAGACATTCAAATGCCCACTTCAGACAAAGTTCCGTTACTAAATCGTTACTAAAAAATAGCCTATATAAATAGTAACGATTTTCGATGTAAGTCCTTGATTTGTCGCTCATTGACGTTCAAATGTCTGCTTGTAACCCAATTATTAATTATTCCTTTGCAGAGGGAAGTCATTACACCCACTGTAACGGAGCTAAATTAAAAAAGGATATGAGTAAGAGTACATTTAAGATTCT
>DXCG01000108.1 GCA_019116145.1 Candidatus Phocaeicola gallistercoris | reverse complement strand
AATGTAACTCCTATCCGTCAATATCGTGGTGCCAACGGTTTGCCTCGCGAATTGTCTTTATACACCAAAGACGGTCAGGTTTATGTAGCTGCCAATGTGGTGAAGGAAGTGGAAGTCTTGCGTAAGGATACCCGTTCGTTCGACCCGATTACGGTGAAAGGCGAGTATAAGTTGGACGAGATAGTTCCGCAGACGGACGGTGCGTACGAATTGGAAATGGACATTACTCCGAACGCATCGGGTGTGGCTGGTTTCGATTTGATGAATGCCAAAGGCGAAATCGCTAAGATTTATTTGGATATGAAGTCGCATAAGTTGGTGATGGACCGTACGGCAAGCGGACTGGTAGCTTTCGGTGATAAATCAGAGCCGCATGCCAAAGAAACCGATGACCATCGCAAAACGATGTCAATCAATTATCAGAATGATTTCGCATTAGGTACGTGGGCACCTCTTTCTTTGTGCGAAGGAAAGACTTATCACCTGAGTGTTTTTGTAGACAAATGTTCGGTTGAAATCTTCGTTGACGGCGGACGTATTGCAATGACCAATCTGGTGTTCCCTACTGAACCGTATAATACGCTTCGTTTCTATACCGAGGGTGGTGAGGCGCAGGTTTCAAACTTGAAAATCTATAAGTTGGGATTATAAGAAGTATAATTATGGCTATAAAAAATTTTCAAGTCAGATATGTGAAGCTTATTCCGATTATGCTTTGCTTTTTTGCAATGGGGTTCGTCGATTTGGTTGGAATAGCTTCAAATTATGTAAAAGATGATTTAGGATTAACAGATGCACAAGCTAATTTATTCCCTTCTTTAGTGTTCTTTTGGTTTCTGATATTCTCTGTGCCGACAGGTGTGCTGATGAATAAAATAGGAAGGAAAAGAACAGTGCTTTTAAGTATGATTGTGACATTTGTATCGTTGCTTCTTCCTATATTTTCTGATGCTTATGTGGTAATGCTTTGCTCTTTTTCATTATTAGGGATAGGAAATGCATTGATGCAGACCTCGCTTAATCCGTTGTTAAGCAATCTTATTCAAGGGGATAAGTTGGCAAGTTCATTGACTTTTGGACAGTTTGTAAAAGCTATAGCATCTTTTTTGGCTCCTTATATTGCTATGTGGGGAGCCACCCAATCTATGCCGACTTTCGGTTTAGGGTGGCGTGTGCTGTTTCCTGTTTATATGATTGTTGCTGTGATTGCAATACTTTGGTTAGGTGCTACGCCAATTAAAGAGGAAGCTGCCGATAAAGCATCTGGCTTTAAATCCTGTTTGAAATTGTTAGGGAGACCATTTATTTTGCTTTCTTTCATTGCCATTATGTGCCATGTAGGTATTGATGTCGGAACTAATACCACTGCTCCGAAAATTTTGATAGAGCGTGTCGGGATGGGGTTGACGGAAGCAGGTTTTGCTACAAGTCTTTATTTTATATTTCGAACATTGGGATGCCTTTCCGGATCATTTATACTTCGGCATGTGTCTGCTAAATTGTTTTTTGTGATTAGCGTCTGTTGCATGATCTTGGCAATATCAGGTTTGTTCCTTTTTCATTCATTGCCTATCATATATGTATGTATTGCATTAATAGGATTTGGAAATTCGAATGTCTTTTCAATTGTATTTTCTCAGGCATTGTTTGCAGAACCGGAAAAGAAAAACGAAGTTTCCGGATTGATGATCATGGGCTTGTTTGGAGGGACTGTTTTCCCGTTACTTATGGGCTTTGCCAGTGATGCAATAGGGCAAGACGGTGCTATTGCTGTAATGGCAATAGGTGTATTTTATCTGTTATATTATGTATCAAAAATAAAACGTTGACTTTAACTGTTATGGATAACACAATTGTAGTAGGAATGGGTGAAGCACTTTGGGACGTGCTCCCTGAAGGGAAAAAAATAGGAGGTGCTCCGGCAAATTTTGCATATCATGTGTCACAGTTTGGATTGAACAGTCGTGTTGTTAGTGCTGTTGGTAATGATAAGTTGGGAGCTGAAATCTTGGAAAATTTCAAGGAAAAGAATCTGAATTGCATAATTGAAACTATCCCATATCCGACTGGTACAGTACAAGTAGAGCTCGATGCAGAAGGAGTGCCTTGTTACGAAATAAAAGAAGGTGTGGCATGGGATAATATTCCATATACTGTTACGTTGCAAGAATTGGCTTGCCATACTCGTGCCATTTGTTTTGGGTCGTTGGCTCAGAGAAGTGTCGTCTCTCGTGAAACGATAAATCGTTTTCTTGATGCAATGCCAGAGGAGGAAAATGTTTTAAAGATTTTCGATATCAATTTACGGCAAAATTTTTACACAAAAGATATTTTATGTAACTCGTTTCAAAGATGTAATGTTTTAAAAATCAACGACGAAGAACTGGTTACTGTTAGTCGTATGTTCGGATATCCCGGTATCGATTTGCAAGACAAGTGTTGGATATTACTTGCCAAATACAATTTGAAGATGCTTATTTTGACGTGTGGAGTTAATGGTAGTTATGTCTTTACTCCCGGGAAAGTTTCGTTTGTTGAAACACCGAAAGTTGAAGTGGCAGATACGGTAGGGGCAGGCGATTCGTTTACAGCGGCATTTGTTTCTGCCATATTGAAAGGAAAAAGTGTTCCGGAAGCCCATAAACTAGCAGTCGATACTTCGGCGTTTGTTTGTACACAACATGGTGCAATGCCTATATTGCCAGATGAATTGAAGTCTCGTTTGTGACAGTCATATCATAAAAGTTATTCTTAAAAAGAAGCCTTGACCTTTTGGGGAAAGAAGATGATGTTTCCTTAAAATGTCAAGGCTTCTTTTTCTTTTTTTATGATGTTTCCCAATGATATTTCTTTTATATTTGCCTAAATAGAAATGAAATATTATAATATGAGACCTTTGTTTTACCACTTACTTTTATTTTTGTTTTTACTGAATGGGTGCACTTCTCAGAAATCCGACTTTGTTATAGGGGTATCCCAATGCAGCGAAGATGAATGGCGTGAACAAATGAATAAAGAAATTTGTCGTGAAGCCTTATTTTATTCGGATGTTGAGGTTCGAATCCTTTCGGCAAAAGATGATAATGCCCGTCAGATTGCCGATATAGAATCATTTATAGAGCAAAATGTCGATTTGCTTATAGTTGCCCCTAACGAAGCTGATGCGATTGCTCCCGTTATAGAAAAAGCATACAATAAAGGCATACCGGTTGTTTTAGTCGACAGAAAGGTTCACTCTGATAAATATACTGCATTTGTAGGAGCCGATAATTATGAAATCGGGCAGCGTATAGGGTATTATATTGTAGGACGTTTACATGGTAAAGGACAAGTTGTAGAATTGTCCGGTTTGTATGGGTCTTCTCCTGCGGAAGATAGGCATCAAGGTATGGTCGATGTATTAAAGGAACAATCGGGAATTCATTTATTATCATCGGTCGATGCTGGCTGGTTACGTTTGTCTGCAGAACATGTATTCGATTCTATCCTTGCTTGCACACCGCATATTGATTTGGTTTTTGCTCATAACGACCGGATGGCAGCCGGTGCTTATCAGGCAGCAATGAAAAGGAATAGAGAGCATGAGATGCTGTTTGTTGGGATTGATGCGTTGGCAGGCGAAGGGTATGGCGTAGAACAGGTGGAAAGTGGACAATTGGATGCTACGTTTATTTATCCTACGGGTGGCGATAAGGTGATGCAAGTAGCCATGAAAATATTGAAAGGGGAGGATTTTCTGCGGGAAACAAAACTTTCGACTGCTCTTGTCAATAAGGATAATGTTCGGATTATGGAAATGCAAACGGAGCATGTAGCACAGCTCGATGATAAAATAGAGTTCTTGAATGAGCAAATAGATAAATATTTGATGCGTTTTTCCATGCAGCGTATGTTTCTGTTGACTTGTGTGGTTATTATTATATTGATAAGTGCTTTTTTATTTTTTATCATCAGGGCATTCCGGATGAAGAATCGGTTGAATAAAGAGTTGGCTGGGAAAAAGGAACAACTGGAAAACCAAAGGGACCAATTGGTTCGTCTTTCTACGCAATTAGAGCAAACCACTCGTGCTAAATTGGTTTTTTTTACCAATGTGTCTCATGATTTTCGTACGCCATTGACTTTGATAGCCGATCCTGTTCATGAACTGGCTTCGAGCGAGAAGTTGGGAGACCGTGAACGTTATTTGTTAAATGTCATAGAGAAAAACGTAACTATTTTGTTGAGGCTCGTCAATCAAATTCTTGATTTCCGGAAGTTTGAGGAGGGAAAATTACAATTGCATTTATCTTCGTTCGATATTGCTGTCGAGATAAAAAAATGGACAGATAATTTTCGGTCGCTGGCTTATCGTAAGCATATTCATTTTGTTGTCGATGTTATACCTTCGGGAGAAGGGTATGCCATGATTGCCGATGTGGAAAAAATGGAGCGTATTACGTATAATTTACTTTCGAATGCGTTCAAATTTACTTCCGAGGGAGGAGAAGTACAAATTATATTATCGCAATTTCAGAAAGGAGAAGAAACTTATCTTTGTTATCAGGTTGTCGATTCGGGAATCGGACTTTCTCAAGAGCATATCCAACATGTTTTTGATAGCTTTTATCAAGTCGATGTTCATCAAGGGGGGTCTGGTATCGGCTTGTCATTGACAAAAGCTTTTGTTGAAATGCATAAAGGGCATATTACTGTAGATAGTGAAGAAAAAAGAGGAACGAAATTTACCATAGAAATGCCCATGCGACAAGCCGGTGTGCTATCTGAAGATATCGGACAAAATGATTCGGTTATGAATAATTTGAAGAATGGAGCTGTGTTGTCGGCTGATCAGGATACGATACAGGTTTTAAATGAACCGGTCATTGTAACTTCTAAAGAAACATTGCTTGTTGTAGACGACAATCAAGAGGTGCGTAATTATATAAAGTTCATATTGTCGGATACATATACCATAATCGAGGCTTCCAATGGGAAAGAAGGTGTTGAGCAAGCGATAAAGTATGTCCCCGATTTGGTGATTTGCGATGTGATGATGCCGGTTATGGATGGTATGGAATGTTGTAAACACTTGAAAACGGAATTGCAAACTTCTCATATTCCGGTCATAATGCTTACCGCTTGTTCCTTGGATGAACAGAAAATACAAGGATATACATGTGGCGCTGATTCGTACATTTCGAAACCATTTAATGCCCAAATGCTTAAAGTTCGTGTCCGCAATTTGCTGGATAATCGGTATCGGATTCAAAGTGTTTTTTCTGACAATATAGTACTTCAGAAAGAAAGTATAACAGAAGTCGATAAATGCTTTGTAGAGAAATTACGCGATTTGATTAATACTTATTTAGGTGATCCTGATTTGAGTGTAGAAGAATTGGGAGGGAAAATAGGAATGGGACGTGTACAGTTATATAGAAAGACGAAAGCTTTGACAGGACATTCTCCCAATGAGTTGATACGCATAGCACGCTTGAAAAAGGCAGCCTCCTTGCTGAACTCGACCGATAAAACAATAGCAGAAATTACATACGAGGTCGGATTTAATGCTCCTTCTTATTTCACGAAATGTTATAAAGATTTTTTTGGAGAAAGTCCTACGGAGTTTTTAAAACGGAAAGGAAGGAAAAACTAAATATTGTGTGATGGTTTCTGTTTGGACGATAATTTCGTATTATGTATCTTTGTTGCAGTTTTTTAGAAGTAAATACGATATGAGAAAAATTGTTCTTACAATAGTCGTGATGTTTAGTTGTATTTTAGGGTATGCACAAGACATGAGATCGCTGTTTATCGCAATACCTGATTCGATAATGCCATTATTGACGAAGGTTAACCGTGAAGATTTTGGCGATTTTTTGGATAGTGGAATGAAAGCTGAAGTGAAAAATCGGTTTGGAAATAAATCGGAAATGCGGAAGATGACATCCGATTATGTGGATTTACAGCTGACATCATCCAGCAATGTGGAGATGAAATTGCTTCCGATGAAAGATTCCGTAAAAGTAATTTGTGTAGTGCATACATATAGCGGACCGGTGGCAGATAGTGAAATTTCTTTTTACGATACAACATGGAACAAACTTTCTACAAATAGATTTATAGATATTCCTGTGGAAGATGATTTCTATAATACTCCTGATGTTAAGGAACAACGTGATTCATTGCGGCAATTACGTCTTCATACAGATATGTTTTTGAAAGAGGCACGTTTGTCTGAGGATGAAAATACTTTGCAGTTTATTTATAAAACATCGGAATATGTCGATAAGGAAATAGCAGAAAAACTGGAAAAATATCTTTTGCCTGAAATTGTTTATCAGTGGAGCAACGGGCGTTTTTCTAAAGAATAATCAATCCTTGTAAAAAGGAAAAGACATGTAATTGATATATGTCAATAAATCTTTATTTTATGTTATATAACATAAATGGATGTTGCTTATGCTTTTCTCTATAGGAAATACATGAAAAATAGTTAATTAAGCATCTTTTCCTTAGAAAAAAATATTATATTTGGAACGTTTTTTGAAAAACATTCCATGTCTTGAGTTATTACGAAGTAAAATTCTGATGAAAATGTAAGAATGGATGTTCAAAAATGGTGTTCGGAAAAAGAAGATAACCTCAAAGGTCTAAGATAAAGAATTGTAAACATAATGATTTTGAAATGTATTAGAGTCGTTGCCGCAGTTGTTTGGGCGTGTGCAAGTGTAAATGTTTCAGCACAAGATTTGTTGGCACGTCAGGCACCTGTCGATCGTAAATTGAAAACTGTTGATTCGTTGGCTTTAATCCGACAGATAAAAGCGGAACAAGCTGCCTATCCTGCTTATAGTTTATATCCTAATTGGAGTCATGATCGTGTGCATGCATATGGAAAAGATGTGCAAGTGCCAGATACTTTCCGCATAGACTTGACGGGATTTTATATGCCTACGACACATACCAAAATAACATCTAAGTGTGGTCCTCGTTGGAGAGGCATGCATAATGGGTTGGATATAAAAGTATATATAGGTGATACAATTCGTGCAGCATTCGATGGAAAAGTTCGCATGGTAAAGTATGAACGTAGAGGTTATGGGAAGTATGTAGTGATTCGACATGATAATGGATTGGAAACTATATATGGTCACTTATCGAAGCAAATAGTAAAAGAAGACGAGTATGTAAAAGCTGGCGATCCGATAGGATTAGGTGGAAATACAGGACGGTCAACGGGGTCGCATTTGCATTTTGAAATACGCTTTTTAGGAGAAGTTATTAATCCGGAATTTATGTTTGACTTTCCCAAGCAAGATATTGTAACAGATAGTTATTTATTTGTTAAAGGTGCCAATCGTTATGTTTCTCAACGTTCTCGTGCATTAGCTGCAATAGAAAAAGGTGAATCGGGTGTGATAGAAGCAGAAAAAGCCGCCATTCGTTATCACAAAATACGTAAAGGTGATACTTTAGGGAAAATATCTCGTTTGTATCATGTGTCTATTGATAGATTATGCCAATTAAACGGGATAAAAAGAACAACAACGTTGCGTATCGGTCAGATATTGAAGTGCTCTTAATTTGTGATTATAAAAAAGGTAGAAAATATGGGCAGAGATGAATTTTCATTTCTGCCCTATTTATTTTATGTTTTAAAGAACCGCATTGAGTCGCGTAAGAAAATCGGATGCTTCGTCCATTTTGAGGCAAAGAGGAGGAAGCAAGCGGATAACATTCGTTCCGCTGACACCAGTAAATACTTTTTGCTCGAATAATAGTTTTTGGCGAATTTCTTTGATAGGAGTTTCAAATTCAAGACCAATCATAAGACCACATCCGCGTACTTCTTTAATCTTTTTGAATTGTCGTAACTCTTCAAGTAAAAAATTGCCTACTTTTGCTGCATTTTCAATTAAGTGTTCTTCTTTCATGACATCTAAAACAGCAATAGCAGCAGCGCATGCTAAGTGATTTCCTCCGAATGTCGTACCTAATTGTCCGTAAAGAGGTTTAAATTTAGGACTGATCAGCACTGCACCCATTGGGAATCCATTTCCTATTCCTTTAGCAACAGTAATTATGTCTGGATGTATGTCACTGTATTGATGCGCAAAGAATTTTCCGCTTCTTCCATATCCCGATTGGATTTCATCGAGAATTAAGACCGTTCCGTTTTCATCGCATGCTTTTCGTAGTGCCTGCATGAAATTTTTTTCAGGGATTTGAATGCCTCCTACACCTTGTATCCCTTCGATAATAACAGCACATACATTTTTTTTCTTTAGTTCTTTTTCCATTGCCTCCGTATCGTTTAACGGAAGATATGTGACATGCTGATTGTTATTGATAGGAGCAATAATTTTAGGATTATCAGTCACTTCTACAGCCAGTGATGTTCGTCCGTGAAAAGCTTTGTTGAACGAAATGACACGTGTTCGTCCGTTGTAAAAAGAAGCAAGTTTCAATGCGTTTTCATTTGCTTCTGCTCCCGAATTGATGAGAAACAATTGATAGTCGTCATAGCCGCACATCACTCCTAAGCGGTCGGCAACTTCTTGTTGAAGCTTGTTAATGACAGAGTTTGAATAAAATCCCAATGTCGCAACTTGCTTGCTTATCATATCTACATAATGCGGATGGGCATGACCGATGGAAATAACAGCATGTCCTCCATATAGGTCAAGATACTCTTGTCCTTTATCATCCCAAACATGACATCCTTTTCCTTTGACAATATTTATATCAAATAAGGGATAAACATCAAATAGTTTCATATTTCTTATATTAAAAGGCAGAAGGTTTCAACTTGAGACCTGTTGTTTCTTCTAAGTTAAACATTAAATTCATATTTTGTACAGCTTGTCCACTGGCTCCTTTCAGTAGGTTATCAATGCATGAGATGATGAGTAATTTGTCTTCATGTTTTTCCAAATGAACAAGACATTTATTCGTATTGACGACCTGCTTTAAATCGATATTCTTTTCTATAATATGTACGAATGGTTCTTGGGAATAGTAATCTTCATACATTTTTACGATTTCGGGCAGTTCAACTTTTGTTTTTACGATTGTTGTAGCAAAAATGCCTCGGGCAAAATCTCCACGGTAAGGGATAAAGTTGATATCGGCATCGAAGCTGTTTTGTAATTGTTTAAGCGATTGGCATATTTCTGGAAGGTGTTGGTGTGTAAAAGGTTTATACACACTTAAATTATTGTTGCGCCAACTAAAATGAGTTGTTGATCCCGGTTTTACCCCGGCTCCTGTGCTTCCGGTAATGGCATTGACGGTAATATCTCCTTTAAGCATTAAATGTTTTGCCAATGGGAGCAAAGATAGTTGGATACATGTGGCGAAACATCCCGGATTTGCAATATGTTTGCTGTTAGAGATGATGTCTTTGTTTAATTCCGGAAGTCCATAAACAAAGTCGTGTGTTTCGCTTGCTATGCGATAATCCATAGAGAGGTCTACAATTCTCAAGTTGTTGGGAATATTATGACTTTCCATGAATTTCTTAGTATCGCCATGCGCAGTACAGAAGAAGACAACATCGACTTCATCTAATGGTAATTCATCGGTGAAAACCAAATCGGTTTCGCCATACAATCCTTCGTGTACGTCTGTTATGTTATTGCCAGCATTGCTGGAACTATTAATAAATCGGATGGAGATGTCCGGATGATTGATTAATAGCCGGATCAATTCTCCGGCTGTATATCCGGCTCCTCCAATAATTCCTGTCTTGATCATTAATATTCGTTTTTAGCACGTGGAATAATAACCCACATTAAAATATATATAGGTATGCCTGCAAAAGCAGTACAACAAGTAAGGAGTACGTATGCAATGCGTACTAATGAAACGTCTAAGCCAAAGAAATCGGCCAATCCAGCACAAACACCGGCTATCATACTGTCGTCATCGGAACGTCTGAGCTTTTTGTTGGTTTCCATTGTTTACATCATTTCATCTTTATGATTTGCATAATATGCACGAAGGGGAGTAGAGAGTACTTTAATAAATCCTTTTGCGTCTTCTGCAGTCCATCCTTTTTGCATTTCACCATATTCGCCGAATTTGTTTTTTACCAAATCATCTTTCGACTCTACGCCTACGGTCGAGAAGCAATACGGGCGAAGTTCAAGAATAGCAGTTCCATTTACGTTGCGTTGCGATTCAGCAAGCATTGCCTCAATATCGCGCATTACCGGTTCCAGATACTGGCTTTCATGCAAGAACATTCCGTACCAATTGGCTACTTGGTCTTTCCAATATTGCTGCCATTTGCTTAATGTATATTTTTCAAGGAAGCGGTGAGCTCCGATAATCAGCATCGGTGCTGCGGCTTCAAACCCTACACGTCCTTTGATACCAACGATAGTATCGCCTACATGCATGTCGCGTCCGATTCCATAAGGTGCACCAATTTCTTCAACCTTTTGGATGGCTTTGATTTTATCATCGAACACTTCTCCATTGACTGCATAAAGTTCTCCTTTTTTGAACTCTAATTTAAGAAGTTCGTTCCCGTCTTTGGAGACTTGTTTCAAGTAAGCACTTTCCGGCAATCCTTGTGCCGAATCCAAAATTTCGCCTCCGCAAATGGATGTTCCCCAAATACCTACATTATACGAGTATTTTAGCTTTGTGAAATCTGCTTCAAAGCCATGTTCTTTCAGGTAATTGATTTCATAGTCACGGCTGAGTGCCATATCTCGAGTTAGTGTGATGATTTCTACTCCCGGAGCCATCACTAAAAAAGTCATGTCGAAACGCACCTGATCGTTTCCTGCGCCAGTCGAGCCGTGGGCAATCGCATGGGCGCCTATTTCGTTTGCGTACCGTGCAATAGCCAATGCTTGGAAAATCCGTTCTGAACTGACAGATATTGGATACGTGCCATTTCGCAATACATTCCCGAAAATCATATATTTCAAACTTTTCTCGTAGTATTCTTGAGTAACATCGAGTGTTACATACCTTACCGCTCCCAGTTTGTATGCATTTTCTTCGTTTTTCTTCAGTTGTTCAGCACTGAAACCTCCAGTATTGGCGCAAGCTGCATATACTTCATACCCTTTTTCTTTAGCCAGATACATGACAGTGAATGAAGTATCCAGTCCGCCACTAAAGGCAACAACTACTTTTTTTTTCTCTTCCATGATGTAATATGTTTTCGGTTTTTGTTTTAAAAGTTGGTCACTTTATCGTCTTTATGTAAAGCAGGATCGTATAGCATAGCTGTACAGATGCAGAATTTACGATTCTTGGCCATAAGAATTTCGTGATTAATGCATCCTTCACATCCTCTCCAAAACGCTTCATCGTCTGTCAGTTCATTGAAAGTTACAGGTACATAGCCCAATTCGGTGTTCATTTTCATGACTGCAGCTCCCGATGTAAGACTGAATATTTTAGCTTTCGGCCATCGTAGTCGTGCCAAAGTAAATGAAGCATGTTTTATGCGTTTTGCAAGACCTTGTCCGCGATACTTTGGGTGAACAATTAGTCCTGAAGTTGCCACATATTCTTTGTTACCCCATGATTCGATATAGGTGAATCCGGCAAATTCATCACCGCACAATGCTATGATGGCTTTGCCTTCTTTCATTTTAGTTGCAACATATTCGTGGGTACGCTCGGCGATACCAGTTCCACGAACTTTAGCTGCTTCACGAATGGTATTTAAAATAGTGTCGACATATACTTCATGAGAAGCATCTGCTACCATCACGTCAATTTGTTGACTATCCATTTCTTATTGTTATATACTATTTTGTTTGATTAATTGTAGGTATTACATGTGCAAGTGCTTGTTTGACACTTGTTTTTGAACAACCTTCTCTAATAATCAATATGATCGTATCATCCCCGGCAATTGTTCCGATGATTTCATGAAACTTGCTGTCGTCAATGTCGAAAGCAAGGCTGCTGGCATATCCCGGTCTTGTTTTGATGACAGCGACATTGTTCGAAAATTCAATAGATATGAATCCATTGTGCCGCAGCATCTCCGATGCACTTTGAGGATCGACCATACGTTTATACATTGTGTTGTTAGGCAGTACATATACGTAATTGCCGTTCATACTGGCAGCTTTTGCTACTTTTAGCTGCTTTAAGTCGCGCGAAAGTGTAGCTTGAGTTAGTTGAAACCCTTCTTTCGCTAATTCTTGAAGTAGTTCTTCTTGACTTCCAATTTCTTTGCTGGAAATAATCATTTTAATGGAATCAAGTCTGCAATTCTTGGTTTTCATCGTGTATAATTATTCTTTGTTGGTTACAAAGTTAGTACATAAGTTGGAATAATATGCGTTTTTGCGAATATTTTTTTAATAAATCATTAAAAAGAGTGAATTTTTATCCGAATCCCTTAGGGAAATCGAGGATTTCTTGTGTTATGCCATAAATGTTTGTTGGAATTTATGCCGGGAAAATAAAAAAATGTATAGGGAAATGGTGACAAATGCGCTGGTATTTTTCGTGAAAGACCATGTTATTATATTGGGGGCTGTACGGTTTCTTTTTGGGGAAAGGAACATTGCGGTAAAATTTATTTCTTCTTGTCCGACCTCTTTTTATGATGAAAAGGTATTTTATAAAAGTTTGAAATGTTTTAAAGCATTCATGATCCCATCTTCATCGACCGAAGTCGTTACATATTTGGCTGCAGCTTGGACTTTTTCGGCAGCATTTCCCATAGCTACTCCGATGTTAACATGCGAAAGCATGGAAATATCGTTTCCTCCATCGCCAAAAGCCATTGTTTCTGTTATATCAATGTCATAATAGTCTAATATCTTGTCTATGCCATTGCTTTTGCTGTTTCCTTTGGATATAATGTCGGTGAAGAGCGGATGCCATCGCATGGGTTGGCAGTGTGGTAATACAGATTTAAAAAGAGTCTGGTCGTTGTCCGGAGTGAAATACCCCATGATTTGTAGGATGTCTTTGTCGGCAGCTTTTTCTATTGGAAACACAGGAGGTAATTCTACTTCAATGTATCGGGATATTTCTTCAACATCTTTGTTGACATGTGTAATGAACCATGTATTGTCGTGCACAAAAACAAAAGGCATATCCGGATTTTCCTTATGAAAATCGATTAATCGGTTTATATCTTCTTGTGGTATGCAATCTTTATGGATGTCCTTTCTGTTGGATGTAAAACAATGTACTCCGTTGAGTGTGATGAAACCATCGAATGGAAGATTGCCGATGGCATGCATCATTAGCCACTTGGGTCTTCCTGTTGCGATGAATAGTTTGATTCCTCGGTGGTGTAATTCTTCTAAGACTTGTCGGGTTGATGCCGGAATACAATGTGTTTGGAAGGAAACCAATGTTCCATCGATGTCGAAAAAAATTGCTTTTACCATAAGTATGTGTTAAAGAACAAATTTGTATGCAAAAGTATTTATTTTTAATGAATTTGGAATAGATATAAATCAATAAGTTTGTTGCGGTATATTTGTCAGGGCATTTTATGTATTTTCTGAAGTAAAGTTTTATATTTGTCCTGCGAAGATAAAAAAGCAGTTTAAGAGATTGATAATGAGTTAGATTTTTTATCGTTACCCATAAATAGGTTACGAATTAGTTATAGTACAGATGTTTAGGACTTCTGTGTTTTGCATAACCTCAAATAACTCTTGCTTTTTATAGTATTGCAAAAGTACATCAAAAAACTGATTTTCCAATGAATTTTATGAGATAAAATCCGTCTCCCAAACTTTGTATTTCCCGATTTCTCATCCGAAAAAGATCGTCTCATAAATTCAACGACCATTTTCGGACAGCGGCATAACCGAAAGAAACATCCCCCGTTGCGGCTCTTTTCAAGAGCATTGTAACAGGGGATAATTCTTTATGGCAGGTTATGCAGACAGGCATTTGCTTCCACAGGAACACATACAGCCTTTATTTTTTCATTTTCGCCCCTGCTCGCTTTCCTCCACATTCGTCTTTACCAAGTCGCTTCATGTCATTTCCGTTCTCAGTCGCAAAGAAACTCCGGGTCTTGAAAGTAAAACAAGGTCAAGCCTCCTGTTTTTGAAAAAATCTCCACACCTCCGTTGTCGGGTAGTATTTCTTCAAAAAACCTTGTTTTCCCATACCCCTCCGTGAATGGGCAACTGAAACGAAAACGACCGAAGCGACCGAAAGACGCATAAAAAAAATGTCGGAAAACGAGAGGCGAAAAAAGAGATGAAACTTAACTCCCTCAGCTCTCAAATCCGCATAAATAAAAAATCAAAATCGATATGGCAACAACAGAGATAGCAACAAAATTCGTGGCGTGGGAAGTCCCTGCATTGGAAACCCTGCAAGGTAGCAAGGTCTATATACTCCGTAGGAAAGTGAGCGACAAAGAACCATTGAGCCGAGATGAAAAAGACTGGATAACGGAACAGGTCAATCGCAACACCTATTTCCGAAGCGCAATCCCATTGCAGGGCTGGCGGTTTGACTTTGCGGACATCCTCCGCACATACATCGTCAAGCAGTACGGGCAGTGGCACGAATACAAGGCGGTGGACAAGACGGCACTCCGCAGGATGATATACGGGCGGATAGAGAAAATAACGGAAATATGAAATCAAATTTAACATAAGGAAGATATGGCAAAGAGACATTCAAAGACGGCAGCGCAGCAATGCAGATACTACGGGGTGGACAATTTCTTCGAGTATTTGGCAGAGGTGTATATCAACGGCAATTTCAGCGCATTCCGAGAATTATACAAGGAGTTGTGCAGTGAGGCAAGAAAGGACTTTATAGACTTTCTGCTAAGCGAGGTAGAGCCAATCTATTGGAGAGAGATTTTGAAAGAGACCATTTGACAAACCTATAAAACGGCAAGGATATGAACTCAACAGCACATTTCAAGAGAACGATACAAGCCTATTTGGAACAGAGGGCATCGGAAGACAAACTATTTGCGGTGGCATACCGCAAGGAAGGCAAGAATATAGACGATTGTGTCACCTACATTCTCAACGAGGTACAACGGAGCGGTTGCAACGGCTTTACAGACGGGGAGATTTATTCAATGGCAGTCCACTACTATGACGAGGACAACATTGAGGTAGGCAAGCCTATCTCCTGTCAAGTA
>DXCG01000107.1 GCA_019116145.1 Candidatus Phocaeicola gallistercoris | reverse complement strand
CTTTTTATCTTACACACGAGAAAAAGGTTTCAATATTTTTTCCTAAAACCTTGTTGTTTATTAAAAAAGCATTATCTTTGCAAGCGCAAATTAGAAAGGAGGCGGGATAGCACAGCTGGTTAGAGCGCATGATTCATAATCATGAGGTCCCCGGTTCAATCCCGGGTCCCGCTACAATATCCATAAGGCATTTATAGTTTTTTGCTATAAATGCCTTATTATTTTACACAAAAGATGCTCACAAAATAATAAAAGGACAGCACAATTTATCCTAAATATCTTCACTTTTTCTTGCCTGTCTTTTTTTCTACCCCCTAAAATTCTTAAATTTGTCAGTATAAAAATTTACAACAATGAAAAAATACGGATTCTTAATCTTACTGGCTGCAAGTAGCATACTTTCTACAAACGCACAAGAAGCCCGCTTACTCCGCTTTCCACATACAAACGGGAAGGAAGTTGTTTTTACTTATGCTGGCGATTTATATAAAGCTCCATTAACGGGTGGTGAGGCTCAACGGCTAACATCGCACATTGGATTCGAAATATTTCCGCACTTTTCGCCCGATGGGAAAAGTATTGCTTTCACCGGTCAATACGATGGGAACACAGAGGTTTACCTTATTCCCGCAGAAGGAGGAGAACCGAAACGGTTGACTTATACTGCCACAAACAGTCGCTCTGACATTGGAGACCGTATGGGACCTAACAATATTGTCATGACATGGACACCAAACGGTAAACATATTATTTATCGAAACCGTATCAGTACAGGGTTCGAAGGCAAACTTTACAGCATATCTTCCACCGGAGGCATGCCACAAGCCATACCCTTACCGGAAGGAGGATTCTGTAATTATTCCCCCGATGGGAAGAAATTGGCATACAACCGGGTATTCAGAGAATTCCGGACATGGAAATATTACAGAGGAGGAATGGCTGATGATATCTGGATTTACGACCAGAATGTTAAAACTATAACCAATATCACCAATAATGACGCACAAGATATTTTTCCGATGTGGATAGGAGACGAAATATTTTTTGCTTCCGACAGAGACTTGACCATGAATCTGTTTGCCTATAACACACAAACCGGAAAAACTGAAAAAATTACTCACTACACCGATTATGACATAAAATTTCCAAGTACCGACGGGACAACGATTGTTTATGAACATGGAGGATTTTTATATAGGCTAAATCCTAAAACACGAAAAACAGAACAAATACATATCACCTTGCATGGAGAAAACTTATATGCACGCACAAAACAGAAATGCGTAAACAACAATGTTACAGCGGCAAGCCTTTCACCTGATGGGAAACGAGTAGTTGTTACAGCAAGAGGCGAAGTATTCGATGTGCCGGTGCAAAAAGGCGTCACCAGAAATATCACTCATACACCGGGAGCTCATGAAAGAGAAGCATGCTGGTCGCCCAACGGGAAATACATTGCTTATATATCCGATCGAACAGGAGAAACTGAAGTATGGATACAAACGCTTGGAGAGTCAACTCCTATCCAACTAACAAACAATAACGATACATATATCCGTACGTTACAATGGAGCCCAGACAGTAAAACACTTCTCTATACCGACAGGAAAAACCGCATTGTCACTATCAATATTGAAACAAAGAAAAAGACTACGGTCATGCAGAATCCGGAAAGTGAATTCTTCGATGTATCTTATGCATCGGACAGTAACTGGATTACATACACCAAGCCAGATAATAATAATATGAATGTGGTTTACATTTACAACTTACAGGAAAAGAAAGAATATCCCGTGACAGAAAATTGGTACAACTCAAGCAATCCGATATTCAGTACCGATGGAAAATACCTTATTTTTTCATCCGACAGAGATTTCAACCCGGTATATGGTTCGACCGAATGGAATCATGTATATACCAGTATGGGAGGAATTTACATGGCTATGCTACAAAAAGAAACACCCTCTCCTTTCCTTCCTAAAGATTCGGAAGTTGCTTTAAACGATTCTACAGCAAACAAGAATGCAAATATTGATACAAACGGACTGTTTTCACGTATCGTACGAATCCCGTTAGGTACAGGAAATTATTACAATTTCTATTGTAACGGTGAAAAAATATGGTATGCTAAAAATGGGACAACGTATCTGTTCAATTTAAAGACCGGAGAAAATTCACAAATAGCCGACGGTGCACTCATGAATATTACCCCCGGTTCCGAAAAAGCCTTGTTCCTAAAAGACAAAGATTTATTTGTACAAGACAATATTCCCTCTGAGCCATTCAACTTAAACAAAATCGATTTGGACAATATGATTGCAACAATAGATTATAATTTGGAATGGGCACAAATTTTTGATGAAGCATGGAGAGCGTTTCGCGATGGCTTTTATTTGGAAAACATGCATGGCATTGATTGGAAAGCCATAAAAGAAAAATATAAAATCTTATTGCCTCATGTAAAAACCCGTCTGGACTTAAATTATGTTATAGGAGAAATGATTAGCGAATTAGCCTGTGGGCATGCCTATGTCAACCCGGGTGAATATGACCAGCCTCAAACTATTCAAATGGGACTATTAGGTGCCGAACTTAGCCGTGAAGAACATGGATTCTATCGCATTGACAAAATACTCTCCGGAGCTCCATACAGCAATGAATTACGATCACCTTTGGCTGAACAAGGCATGAATATCCACGAAGGAGACTTCATTACAGCCATCGATGGTATATCGACAACAAACGTAACCAACATTTATCAATTGCTTGTAGGGAAAGCCAATGTACAAACTGAATTAACCATCAATACACAAGCAAAAGCAGGAGGACGCAAAGTTGTTGTCACTCCTATCGATGATGAGTATCCGCTTTACCACTATAACTGGATACAACAAAATATCAAGAAAGTGAACGAAGCGTCCAATGGTCGTGTGGGATATATTTATATTCCTGACATGGGTCCGGAAGGGTTGAATGAATTTGCACGTTATTTCTACCCGCAATTAAACAAAGAGGGACTTATCATTGACGACAGAGCCAACGGAGGCGGTAATGTTTCGCCAATGATTATCGAACGGTTGCTTCGCAAACCTTACAGAATGACGATGTCGCGTACTTCAACAAAGACAGGAACAATACCCGATGCAACACAATATGGTCCTAAAGTTTTGCTCATTAACAAATACTCCGCTTCCGATGGAGACTTATTCCCATGGAGTTTCAAAGCAAACAATATAGGAACAATCATAGGAACACGCAGTTGGGGTGG
The DNA here is from genome assembly GCA_019116145.1 of Candidatus Phocaeicola gallistercoris. Taxonomy (GTDB): domain Bacteria; phylum Bacteroidota; class Bacteroidia; order Bacteroidales; family Bacteroidaceae; genus Phocaeicola; species Phocaeicola gallistercoris. The sequence goes on along the minus strand of DXCG01000107.1, from coordinate 8,334 downwards.
AATTATTGGCATCAGTGGATCGCTCCCTTATATGGACGGGACGGATATTCGTGTTCCATTCTTTACAAACTACGATGCGAAAACCGGAGAATGGATCATTGAGAATCATGGTGTAGACCCAGATATTCTCATTGATAATAACCCCATAAAGGAACAAGAAGGAGAAGATGAGCAATTAAACAAGGCTATAGAAGTTATTTTAGAACAACTGAAAGACCGAAAGCCATTGCCCAAGGTCCCGGCTCCGCGAACATTCAAAGATTTACATTTATCTAATTAATTAAATTAATAATCTAATGAAAACACTACATCTTTTATTCAAGTATGGGTTTGCTTTTTTAGTCATAACCTTTATGGCACAAGTTGCGCAAGCACAATCACTATCACCATCCACACAATGGCATTGGGAAAAAGGGACTATTGTAATAGAAACACCCGAAAGACCCAATGGACAAAAAAACGTAATCGGGCTGACAGCTCCCAAAATGGAAATAGTCCGAGTGGGGTTTGTTGGCTTAGGAATGCGAGGACCGGGTGCTGTAGAACGATTCACTTATATACCGGGAACACATATTGTTGCCTTGTGCGATTATGAAAAAGAACGTGCGGAAGCATGCCAAAAATACTTGCAAAAAGCCAATTTGCCTAAAGCTGCTGTTTACTATGGCGAAGATGGATACAAAGATCTTTGCAAAAGGAAAGATATCGATTTAGTATATATTGCAACCGACTGGGATCATCATTTCCCAATAGCCAAGTATGCAATGGAACATGGAAAACATGTTGCCATAGAAGTTCCTTCGGCTATGAATTTGGAACAGTGTTGGGAACTTATCGACTTAAGCGAGAAGACACGCTTGCATTGTATGATTCTTGAAAATTGCTGTTACGACTGGTTTGAAATGAACACGTTAAATATGGCACAACATGGCATATTTGGAGAAATTATTCGTGCGCAAGGTGCATACATTCACAACTTGGACGATTTTTGGGCTTATTACTGGAAAAATGGTAAAGACGATAAACTGGGATGGCGTTTGCGCTACAACATGGAAAACCGGGGCGATGTATATGCTACACATGGGTTAGGACCTGTTGCCCAAGCTCTTGACATTCACCGAGGAGACCGTATGGTGACTCTTGTTGCCATGGATACAAAATCTGCACATGGGAAAGCACTGGTAGAAAAAGCCACAGGCGAAAAATGCGAGAACTTCCGAAATGGAGATCATACAACTACTTTAATTCGTACCGCAAACGGAAAGGTTATTGAGATTCAACACAATGTAATGTCGCCTCAGCCTTACAACCGTTTATATCAATTAACCGGCACTAAAGGTTTTGCAAACAAATATCCGATAGAAGGATACGCTGTAAGCTCCGAACAAATGATTGAATCGGGGGTACAACCGCAAGTCGACAATTTAAACACACATTCTTTTCTTCCGAAAGAAGAAATGAACGCACTTGTAACCAAATACCAACACCCGATATTAAAGAAATATGGAGAAATGGCAAAAGAAGTAGGTGGTCATGGAGGAATGGATTTTATTATGGACAGCCGTCTGGTTTATTGCTTGCAAAATGGATTGCCGTTGGATATGGATGTTTACGATTTGGCTGAATGGTGTTCTTTAGCAGAATTGGGTGCAATTTCTATGGACAACGGATGTGCTCCTGTGGCTGTTCCCGATTTTACGCGCGGGCATTGGAACGATGTGAAAGGTTTCTATCATGCCTTTGCGACTCCGGAAGAAGAAGCAAAAACAATGAAAGCTGCCAAAAATGCAACCGAAAAATTGAAAGCACAAGGTTCTAAAGACTGGGGAAATATTGATAAATAAGCATTTATTCCTATTAAAAAGCAGAGGCTGCTTCACCTTAAAAGTGAAACAGCCTCTGCTTTTTATAAAACCTGACCGAAAATATAAAAAACATCTTGGCATTTTTCTCTTTTTATCAAGAGGTTTCACTATTTATCTCATTAACATTTCGGTACTTTTTATAGGAAAAACCATTTTTCATCAAGAAAAAAGCAATAAATTTGTAAACTTTTAAAATAAAAAATCTTGGGAAAAGATGGAATGCAGGATAAACAAATCGGAAAGAGAACAAATAATTCACCTTATAAAAAAAGAAGTCGTACCGGCTATAGGCTGTACAGAACCCATGGCTGTTGCACTATGCACAGCAAAAGCAACAGAAACATTAGGCAATAAGCCTAAACATATCCATGTAAAACTCAGTGCAAATATTCTGAAAAACGCCATGGGAGTAGGTATTCCCAGTACAGACATGGTAGGTCTTCCTATTGCCATCGCTTTAGGAGCACTCATAGGCAAATCGGATTACGAACTGGAGGTATTAAAAGATTGTACCCCCGATGATGTAGAAGCTGGCAAACAACTGATTGCTTCACAAGCTATCGACATTAAATTGAAAGAAGACACCACCGAAAAACTATACATCGAAGTTACCTGTACCGACCATATCGGAGGCTCTGCAACTGCTATCATCTGCGGAGCACACACACACTTCGTCTTCATCTGCCGCAACAACAAGATACTACTTGATGAAAGAGAATCGCCGTCTGCCCATACGGAGTTGTCAGAAATACCACTAAATCTTCGGAAAATTTTCGATTTTGCAACAACATGTCCGTTAAGCGAAATATCCTTTATCCTAAAAGCAAAAGAACTGAATTTAAAAGCAGCACAAATTTCACTGCAAGGAAAATTCGGGCACGAACTGGGACGTATCTTGAGAAACAGCATCATAGAAAATCAAATTATGGGTCAAAACACATTCACTCATATCCTTTCATACACCTCTGCGGCATGCGATGCCCGCATGGCTGGTGCCATGATTCCGGTAATGAGTAACTCTGGAAGCGGAAACCAAGGCATTGCCGCCACACTCCCTGTCGTAATCTACGCACAAGAAAACCACAAATCGGAGGAAGATATAGCCAGAGCTTTAATTTTAAGCCACCTTACAGCCATCTATATCAAACAGCATTTAGGACGCTTATCGGCATTATGTGGATGTGTTGTTGCCGCCACAGGAAGTAGCTGCGGCATCACTCTTCTAATGGGAGGCGGATATCAAGAGGTTATGTTTGCCGTACAAAATATGATAGCCACACTTACTGGTATGATCTGCGACGGGGCAAAACCGAGTTGCTCTTTAAAAGTAAGCAGTGGAGTCTCTACTGCTGTAATGTCTGCCATCCTTGCCATGGAACAAAAATGTGTTACCCCTGTAGAAGGCATTATAGAAGAAAATGTAAACAAAAGTATTGCCAATTTAGCAGAAATCGGTTCCACAGGCATGAATGAAACAGATAAACTTGTACTTAACATTATGACCCATAAACAATGTGACTGATGGGGTACCCGAAAAATGAAACGTCATACATCCAAAAGCTAATTGCTGAAGGAGAACATCAAAAACAAGATTTCAAATTTGCAATATCGGATATACGCAAAATTGCCAAGAGCATCTCTGCTTTCTCCAATACAGAAGGAGGAAGATTGCTTATTGGCGTTAAAGATAATGGAAAGATAGCAGGTATCCATTCGGAAGAAGAATTTTATATGATAGAAGCTGCTGCCTGCCGTTATTGTAGCCCACCGGTTTCATTACAAACGGCTATTCATCATTTAGAAGGAAAAGATATTATGGAAGTCATCATAGCAGAAAGTACTTCCAAACCAGTCTATGCTTTAGACGAACAAAACAAAAAGTGGGCATACATTCGTATAAACGATGAAAATATCCTCGCAAATATGACCCATCTGAACATCTGGAAACATAACAATAAAGACCAAAATACCATTATTGTATATACGCAACAAGAACAACAACTACTGAATATTCTTAAACAACATGGCAAACTCACTTTAAATCAATGCTGCCGATTCACTCATAACAATAGGAATACAATAAGCAAAATATTGGCCGATTTTATTCGTTTCGATTTAATTGAACAAGTTTTTCAAGAGCATACATTTTATTTTCGCCTAAAAGAAGATAAATAAAAAAGAGTAAACAACAAAATTTCGTATCTTTGCACACAACTAAAATTCAAATTCATCTTATTATGAACATATTTTCAAAATTATTCGCTAAAAAACAACAGGAAGATACTGACCATTCAACTAAAATAGGAGGTATGGAAGACTTCATGACACTGATACGTGTATACTACCAAGCGGTGATGGCTGCACAATTAGGCATTAGCAACATCAACTTCCTCCCCGACATGGCTATCTTCAAACGTACACTTAAAATTCCCACTCAAAATAACAAATTGGGAATTGCAGAACGCTCACGCTGCAAAAAGATGCTGGCAGACATCTATAAACTCGATGACAATTTTTTTAAAGAAATAGACAATTCCATCAAAAAGAACTGTAAAAATATAAATGATATCAAGAACTACCTGTTCATGTTCCAAGGCTTCAGCCAAGATTTAATGATGGTCATGGGAAATCTTATGCAATGGAAATTCAGAATGCCCAGCATATTCAAAAAAACGCTGTACGCCATGACAGAAAAAAACATTCACGATATCCTGACAAAAACTACTTGGAAAGACGAAGGCGTAAGAAAAACGTGTATGAACATCCGCCAGTACCAACATGTTTTAGGTTATACAGAATATTGGATGACAGAATATACATACAACATTATTCTCTTAGCAAAAAAAGAACCTAAGCCCAAAGCATAATTCACATGGAGAAAAATTGTCTTTTAGTAGAAGAACATCCATTAGAGCCCTTTCTCCCCTCTAATGCAACACTACTGATGTTGGGAAGTTTCCCTCCACAAAAGAAACGATGGAACATGGATTTTTTCTACCCGAATAGGCAAAACGACATGTGGCGTATCTTTGGTATTGTTTTTTTTCAAAACAAAAATTATTTTTTAAAAGAGACTCCACCGACAATGTCTTTTGACAAAAACAAAATCATCGATTTTCTTTCTCAAAAAGGTATTGCGTTATACGATACTGCCACTGTTGTCAGAAGATTGCAAGACAATGCTTCTGACAAATTTTTAGAGATTGTGCAACCAACCGATATAGAATATTTAATGAAACAACTTCCCTTTTGCCGGGCAATCGCTACAACCGGACAGAAAGCTACAGATATTTTATGTGCACAAATGCAGACGAAACAGCTCACCGTTGGAGGAAAAATAGAATGTATCCATGGCAATCGTTCTTTTTTTCTATACAGAATGCCGTCTTCAAGCAGGGCATATCCTCTAAAAATAGAAAAAAAAGCAGCAATCTATCAGTCTATGTTCCATGAGTTAGAGCTCGTTTAAGCATTCTTTTCAGAAAATAATACGCCAGAACATTTGTAAAAGTAGAAATTTATCATACCTTTGCACCGCAAACACGGGAATAGCTCAGTTGGTAGAGCATCGGTCTCCAAAACCGAGTGTCGGGAGTTCGAGCCTCTCTTCCCGTGCAACAAAAAGCATCATGTACCTGTCAAAAGTACATGATGCTTTCGTTTTATGGTATATTAATCAACTTATGCGTCTGCAAACTAAGGCGCCACATAGGATGTTCCTTTATATAAGCAACCACTTCTTGCGTATTTTTGCATGAACAAGGCTGCAAAAAATAATAATGAGCCGGAAGATTCAAATAAGTTTCCACTTTTTGACCTGTATAAACAACTTTAACCTCATCAATATGCTTTACTCGTAAATGTGTACCTTCTTTAGGCGAACAAGTCACCCAATCGATAGATTCGGGTAATTCACACGTCCCATTAGTCTCGATGCAAACATACTTGCCATTTTCATGCAAAGCCGTAATCAAAGCCTCATCAACCCAAAGTCCGGGCTCCCCTCCCGTCAATACCACAACTTTTCCCGGATATTTATTTACCTCTGCAAGAATCTCCTCATCGGTCATCTTTACTCCTTCGGTATGCAATGTATCACAAAAAGGACAAGACAAATTACAACCGGAAAAACGAACAAATACGACCGGAGTCCCAACACGAAAACCTTCTCCTTGCAAACTATAGAATATTTCATTAATCTTTCTCATAAACAGCCATATTTCCCTCTGATTCACAAACTTCAACTTTCACGCAATGAGGAATCTGTTCACATATCCACCGGGCAATATTCTCTGCTGTAGGATTGAAAGGCAACACTTCATTTAGATTCTTATGATCGAGCTTCCCCTTTATTTGATCTTTAATCCCAGTAAAATCGACAACCATTCCATCGTCATTCAATTGTGCAGAACGACAAAAGACTGTTATAATCCAGTTGTGACCATGCAGATTTTCACATTTACTTGGATAAGAAAGGTTCAAGCTATGGGAAGCCGAAATTTCCATTCTCTTGATTACTGTATACATATACTTTTAAGTTTTTAAACAAATGTACGTCTAATGTCACCTCAACGCATGGACAAAGGTAAAAAGAAAATCGCCAACATCAGAAAAGCAATGAAAGAAATCTAAAAATATAATTGCCTCTCATGCCGTATGTCATTTCTGGAATAACAAAAATCTCTTCATAAAAATTAAATAACCCTCGTCTTTTTGCCAAACATTCCATAACATTTCCCCAAAAACGAACTGACATTTTTTACCTCCACCATCATATCACAACCTATCTGCATCCTGCCATAAAACCATTTTATTTACCTTACCCATATACAAATACAACAACTAAAAAAACATCTGCCACAAAATAAAGGCACAAAAATTTTTATATTTATATCCAAATCATTATATTTGTATATTATTTGGTATATAATGACAGAAAACGATAAGAAGTTATTAAATACGTTTGAAGAGAAATTACGACATTTTATTTCCTTATACCAAGAAGTAAAAGAAGAAAATACATCTCTTCGAAGACTTCTTTCAGAAAAAGAAGCAGAAATAACACGTATTGAAAATAGCAGAAAAGAATTGGAAGTTCAATATACCAATTTGAAAATGGCTCGTATTCTTAGTATCGATGACAATGACATCAAAGATACCAAGCAACGATTGACGAGGCTTGTGCGTGAAGTTAATAAATGTATCGCTTTGCTGAATGAATGAGTAAGATATAAAACGTAAGCATTATGGCTGACGACATATTAAAAACATCTCTACTGATTAACGGTCAATCCTATAAAATAGCCATACCGCGAGATGAGGAATATTTTTATAGGCAGGCTGTCAAGCAAATAAATGATACAATAAACAAATACCGAATGAAAGAACCAGATGCAGATTCGGAACGCTTATTGGCAATGGCGGCTTTTGAAATATCTTACAAAAATATCGTAATGAAAGATCAAAACGATACGCAACCATTTGTTTCTAAAATAAAACAATGGGAACAAGATATTGAAAAGCACTTAATGGGAAAAGAAGATAAATAATTTTATAAATACACATACGCACAAGGCTGGAAAAGGGAATCATGTACCTTAAAGGCTTTGTGCGTTTTTTAATACTAAATTTTAATTATAATGACAATAACAATTCTATTAGCACTAATAGCTTTCTTAGTAGGAGGAGCTATTTCATTCGCATTTTTCAAATATGGTTTGAAAGGGCGTTACAACAAAATAATAAAAGAAGCAGAAACAGAAGCTGAAGTTATAAAAAAGAACAAACTTCTGGAAGTAAAAGAAAAGTTCCTCTATAAAAAAGCTGATTTGGAAAAGGAAGTTGCAATACGGAACCAAAAAATACAGCAAGCAGAGAATCGTTTGAAACAACGTGAAATGGTATTAAACCAAAAGAATGAGGAACTCCAAAGAAAAAGAAGCGAAAACGAAGCAGTCAAGGAAAATCTGGAGGCACAACTCGCTATCATTGAAAAGAAAAAAGAAGAACTGAATCTCTTACAGTCACAAGAACGCGAAAAACTGGAAACGATATCAGGCCTCTCTGCTGAAGAAGCGAAAGAAAGACTAGTCGAATCGTTGAAAGAAGAAGCCAAGACCCAAGCACAATCATACATAAATGATATTATGGATGACGCCAAGTTAACGGCAAACCGCGAAGCCAAACGCATCGTTATCCAGTCAATCCAACGCGTGGCAACCGAAACAGCCAAAGAAAACTCTGTAACCGTATTCCACATAGAATCGGATGAAATCAAGAGAAGAATCATCGGCCGGGAAGGAAGAAATATCCGTGCTTTAGAAGCTGCAACGGGAGTAGAAATCGTAGTTGACGATACCCCCGAAGCAATCGTGCTGTCGGCTTTCGACCCGGTTCGCCGCGAAATTGCCCGATTGGCATTACATCAACTGGTAACTGACGGGCGCATTCATCCGGCACGCATCGAAGA
>DXCG01000106.1 GCA_019116145.1 Candidatus Phocaeicola gallistercoris | reverse complement strand
ATCCGACATTCAACAAGACATGGACGGACGACATGAACGCGCAGCAATTTGCGGCTGAACTCATCAAACATACTTACAGGGACGGATGGAAACTCCCTGACATGCCGAGATAAGTTTATTATAATATTCATTTTAAGTTTAATTTAAATTAAAAATTGTCATGAAAAAAGTATTTTACACGTTGGCTTGTGTAGCTTTTGTAAGTTCACTTGCTTCTTGTAACGGTGGTAAAAAAACATCTGATGCAGCAAATGCTGATTCAACAACAGCAGAAGCTGCTACAATGACTCCTATTGCAGTTTCTACTACATTGCAAGGAGAGCAAACAGATACATTGATGCTTCCTACAGATAAAGATGGTTACATCTCTATTTTCGACGGTAAAACATTTAATGGTTGGCGCGGTTATGGTAAGGACAATGTTCCTTCTAAATGGGTAATTGAAGATGGTTGTATTAAATTTAATGGAACCGGTGGAGGTGAAGCTCAAACTGCTGAAGGTGGTGATTTGATTTTTGCTCATAAGTTTAAAAACTTTGAATTGCAATTTGAATATAAAGTATCTAAAGGTGGTAACTCTGGTGTATTGTATTTAGCCCAGGAAGTTACTTCTACAGATGACCAAGGAAACCAAATCATTGAACCGATTTATATTTCTGCTCCTGAATATCAAGTATTGGATAATGCTAACCATCCAGATGCTAAATTAGGAAAAGATAATAACCGTCAGTCTGCTTCTTTGTATGACATGATTCCGGCTGTTCCTCAAAATGCAAAACCATTTGGAGAATGGAATACAGGTAAGATTATGGTATATAAAGGAACTGTTGTTCATGGTCAAAATGGTGAAAATGTAGTAGAATATCACTTGTGGACTCCGAAATGGACTGAAATGTTGCAAGCTAGTAAATTTAGTGAAAAAGCATGGCCGTTGGCATTCAGCTTGTTGAACAACTGTGGTGGCGATAACCATGAAGGATTTATCGGATTGCAAGACCATGGTGATGATGTATGGTTCCGTAATATCCGTGTGAAAGTGCTTGATTAATATTTTAATTGCATAAATTAATTAGGGTAAGCTGTCTGAAAGAGTGTAAGCTCAATGTAAGGCAGCTTACTTTTTAACCATCTATTATATGAAGAACTCGTTTTATGTGTTTGTATTAGGCTTGTTAACCCTAATTTTTTGTGTAGATGTTCAGAATGTTGCGGCTAAGTCGAAAAAGAAAAAAGATGTAACCATTCAGCTTTATTCTGTCAGAACTTTGATAGACAATAAGGAGGGACTTTCATTTGAAACCATTTTAAAAGAATTGGCTGATATGGGTTATACAAGTGTTGAAGCAGCAAATTATGGCGATGGGAAATTTTATGGGAAGACTCCTGAAGAGTTTAAAACCGATGTTGAAGAAGCGGGGATGAATGTATTATCTTCACATTGCAGCAGAGGGTTGAGTGATGGGGAATTAGCTTCTGGTGATTTGTCTGCTGCGTTAGAATGGTGGGATAAATGTATTGCCGACCATAAGGCTGCAGGTATGAAATATATTGTTTGGCCATGGTTGGGTGTTCCGAAATCATTGAAAGATTTGGATACTTATTGTCGTCTTTTTAATGAAATAGGTAAACGTTGTAAGGAGAATGGCATCCTATTTGGTTATCATAACCACAATCATGAATTTCAAAAGGTTGAAGATAAGTTAATGTATGATTATATGCTGGAAAATACGAATCCAGAATATGTATTTTTTCAGATGGATGTTTATTGGGTTGTACGTGGGCAAAATAGTCCGGTAGAATATTTTAACCGTTATCCTGGTCGTTTTAAAATGTTGCATCTGAAAGATCATCGTGAAATAGGTCAAAGCGGTATGGTAGGATTTGATGCAATTTTCCGTAATGCGGAGACAGCAGGTGTACAGGATATCGTAGCAGAAATAGAAAATTATACATTGCCTGTAGAAGAGAGTGTAAAAGTAAGTCTTGATTATATATTAAGCGCACCTTTTATAAAAGCATCTTATGGTAAATAACAAAATAAAGTGAACTAAAAAAATTGTATTATGAAAACATTAGTATCATTGGCTGTAGTAGCTGTGGCAGGAATAGGTTCTGCTTTTGCTCAAGAAGGTATGAGACCAGAAATGTCAGAATTTTATGATCCGAAACCACCTGTTGTCGTTCCGGGAGTAGAACTTGCAGGAGGCGGGTTTACAGCACCTTCGGATGCAATTATCTTGTTTGATGGGAAAGATTTGTCTGCATGGGAAAATACCAATGGCGGACCTGCAGAATGGCCGGTTAAAGATGGAGTATTTACTGTCGATAAAAGTAAAGGAGATATCCGGACAAAAGAAAAATTTGAAAGTTTTCAGTTGCATATAGAATGGCGTATCCCGGAAAATATACATGGAGAAGGACAGCTTCGTGGAAATAGCGGCGTTTATTTGCAGGGAATGTATGAAATACAAGTTTTGGATAGCTATAATAATCCTACTTATGTGAACGGACAAGCTGGAAGCGTTTATAAGCAAAGTGTTCCTTTGGCTAATGCTATGCGTAAACCGGGCGAATGGAATGTATACGATATTATTTATACGGCACCTACATTTAAAGAAGATGGGACTTATAGAACTCGTCCGATGGTAACTCTTATTCAAAACGGAGTCGTGTTACAATATAATACTGTTATCTTGGGAACTACCGAATATATTGGATTTCCACGTACCGTAAAACATGGTGCCGGTCCTATCTTATTGCAAAGCCATGGCGACCCGAGTGAGCCGATTAGTTATCGTAATATTTGGATACGTAAGATGTAATTGATGACTTCATTTCTTATCGCATGGACAATAAACCTATGTCTCATTGTTTAGGGAATAGGAATATAAGTGCATAAATGAAATTTGTGTTATAATTTATTATTATAAGCATGAAAGAGTCGGCTAATTACTTAGTTGACTCTTTTTTTAACATTTGAATTTATGAAAAGAATAGTTGTATTTTTTAGTTGCATGCTTTTTATCTTATCGGTGAAAGCTGCAGAGTATGATCCGGCATGGACTATCCGTACTACCGATTATAATACCGATCGGTATTTTGGTGTGGCTGTTGCGAATGGTGGAATTGGTATATTGCCAAGTAAGGACCCTTTTTCAATACAACATGTTATTTTGAATCATGTATTCGATGCAACAGATGTAAGTACTGTGTTGCAAGGTATTAATCCGTTTAACATGCGGATGCTATTGAATGGATTAAGTGTTAACAGCAATACGGTTTCAGATTGGGAGCAAGTACTCAATATGAAGAATGCTTTTCATCGGACGCATTTCAAATCGGGTTCTGATGCAGAAATAACCTATACCGTATATGCTCTGCGTAATATGCCATATACCGGATTGGTATGTGTGGAAGTAAAGGCATTGAAAAATTTGAATATGACGGTAGAAAATGAAATCAGAGTTCCCGACCTGTATAAGAAAGATGTTCAAATCAATTGTATGAATATGACGACAGAAGGGAAGCCACTTCAAATAGTTCGTAAAGCTGCTTTGTCGGCAAATCGTGGAGTAAAAGTTTCTGCTTCTTCTACCTTCTTGTTCGATGTGCCCGATGGTGTCAATCAGTATTTTGATGGCGATAACAGTTTCTCGGTGTCGATAGCCGAGGGTGCAACTTTCCATTTTACTTTGATCGGTTCGGTTTGTACTGATAAACAGTTTATCGATCCATGCAATGAATCCGATCGGGAAGTGATTTATGTCGCTAATAGAGGTCTTGACCGTACATTAGCTTTGCACGATAAGCTGTGGAATGAAATGTGGGAAGGAGATATTCAAATAGAAGGCGATGACGAAGCTCAACGTGTGGTGCGTTTGGCTCTTTATGATTTGTATTCGAGTGCCCGTGCTAATAGTCGTTTGAGCATTCCTCCTTTTGGGCTGTCTTCACAAGGATACAACGGACACATTTTCTGGGATACAGAACTTTGGATGTATCCGCCTATGTTGTTCTTGAATAAAGGAATTGCAGAATCGATGATGGATTATCGAATTGATCGTTTAGAACCTGCCCGTCAGAAAGCTTACTCTTATGGGTTCGATGGTGCCATGTATCCATGGGAAAGCGATGCTGAAGGAGAAGAAGCATGTCCTACTTGGGCGATGACCGGTGCTTTCGAACATCATATTACACCAGATATTGCTATTGCTTTATGGAATTACTACCGCATGTACAAAGATAAACAATGGTTGCAGGAAGAAGCCTATCCGGTTTTGAAAGCAATAGCCGAGTTTTGTGTAACCCGTGCCGATAAAAATGAGGATGGATCGTATTCCATTCGTAATGTGGTTTGTCCGGATGAGTATGCCATTAACGTCGACGATAATGCTTTTACGAACGGTTCGGCTATTATTGCATTGCGCAATGCCATGAAAGCCGCAGCTATATGCGGAGAAAAAGTGCCGGCAGAATGGAAAGAAGTAGCCGATGGATTACGTATCCCACGCTCGGAAGATGGTGTGACATTAGAATATGAAGGATATGATGGAAGAGTGATCAAACAAGCAGATGTGAATTTGCTGTCATTCCCGTTGAATTTTATTACTGATGTAGAGACGATTAAAAAAGATTTGGCTTATTACGAAGATAAGATTGATAAGGGTGGTCCTACCATGTCTTTCTCTGCTTTGGCTGCACAACATGCTCGTTTAGGTGATGCCGATAAAGCATACGAGTTGTTTTTGCAAGCATTCCGACCGAATCAACTTCCTCCATTTGGGGTACTTGCCGAAGGAGCGGGAGGTAGTAATCCTGATTTTATGACAGGAGCCGGCGGATTGTTGCAGACTGTCATTAATGGTTTTTGTGGTTTGGAGATAACCGATCAGGGTATTAAACAAATACCGTCTGTTCTTCCTAAGCATTGGAAGAAATTGACCATAACAGGTGTCGGTCCGGATAAGAAAACATATACACGTACACAGAAATAGAATTGTAGTCCTTTTACATTAAGTCAGGAAAGTTGTCCGATTATAATTTAAGGCGACTTTTCTGGCTTTTTTGTTTGAAATTTGGTTTGATTTTCAATATCTTATAAATAAGGACATAAAAAAAGGAGTACCGCTGTACTCCAATCTTGTTAACCTTAAATCTAATACTATGAAAAACACGATGCAAAGGTACAGACTTTTGGGGAATTTGCAAGATATTGTGCCAAGAAAGTATGTTTTATAACATAATTTAAGCATTTCGAATCCTTTCTTGGATTAAATGAATTTGTTTTAAGGTATAGATTGTAAGGGGAAAAAGTCTTCGACTTTTAAAAAAAGCCCGGGAACTTTTCTGAAAATCTGATGAAATTTTGAAAACTTCTGATAGTGTTTTTATGAAATATGATTTGTTCTTCTATAATTTTCTGCTTTTTTTATACATTTGTGTTCATAAAACGAATGTAAATTATGGAAGATAAGTTGATTATTTATAATACGCTGTCGCGTAAGAAAGAATTGTTTGTGCCACAGCATGCGCCTCATGTGGGGATGTATGTATGTGGTCCTACTGTATATGGAGATGCACATCTGGGTCATGCACGACCTGCCATTACTTTCGATATATTATTTCGCTATCTTACTCATTTGGGGTATAAAGTTCGCTATGTGCGTAATATTACCGATGTGGGTCATTTGGAACACGATTCCGACGACGGGGAAGATAAGATTGAAAAGAAAGCGCGTTTAGAGCAGTTGGAACCGATGGAGGTTGTTCAGTATTATACGATTCGTTACCATAAAGCGATGGAGGCTTTGAATGTTCTTTCGCCAAGCATTGAACCTCATGCTTCCGGACATATCATAGAGCAAATCCAGTTGGTAGAAAACATATTGAAACATGGATATGCTTATGAGAGCGAGGGTTCGGTATATTTCGATGTTACCAAATATAATAAAGACCATCATTATGGAATCCTTTCCGGTCGTAATTTGGATGATGTCATCAATACGACAAGAGAATTAGATGGTCAGCAGGAAAAGCATAATCCGGCCGATTTTGCTTTATGGAAACATGCTCAGCCCGAGCATATCATGCGTTGGCCTTCTCCTTGGGGAGACGGATTCCCGGGCTGGCATTGTGAATGTACTGCAATGGGCAAGAAATATTTAGGCGATACATTCGACATACATGGCGGTGGAATGGATTTGATTTTCCCTCATCATGAATGCGAAATAGCACAGGCGGTTGCTTCCCAAGGGCATCCGATGGTCCGTTATTGGATGCATAATAACATGATAACTATCAACGGGCAGAAAATGGGTAAATCGTTGGGTAATTTTATTACCCTCGATGAATTTTTCTCAGGAACAAACAACTTGTTGGCACAGCCTTATTCTCCTATGACGATTCGTTTCTTTATTTTGCAGGCGCATTATCGCAGTACTGTCGATTTCAGTAACGATGCGTTACAAGCTGCAGGGAAGGGTTTGGAACGATTGCAGGAAGGCATGAAGAATTTGAATCGTATTACGCCATCGGAACAGACTACAGGTGTCGATTTTTCAGGACTTCGTGAGAAATGTTATGAAGCAATGAACGACGATTTGAATACTCCGATAGTTATTTCCCATTTGTTTGATGCTATACGAATGGTTAATACTGTTGTCGATAAAAAGGCAACAATCAGTGCCGATGATTTGCATGAACTGAAAGAAGTTTTCCATTTGTTTGTTTGCGATTTGTTGGGATTAAAAGCTGAAGCTGAAGATAATGCAGCTCGAGAAGAAGCGTTCGGAAAAGCTGTCGATATGTTGTTGGAAGAACGGATGAAAGCCAAAATGAATAAAGATTGGGCTACAAGCGACAAAATACGTAACCGAATGGCAGAATTGGGCTTCGAAGTAAAAGATACGAAAGATGGCTTTACATGGCGTTTAAATAAATAATGAATATAAAAATTGAAAAGGCTGGAATGAAAATATTTGTTTATGCTGTTATTTTCTTGTGCAGTACAGTTTCAATGTATGCACAACAGGCGAAAGAATTGGCGAGTGAATTGAAAAATCCTCATTCAGAAAAAGTTTTGGTTGTTGCTCATCGTGGTGATTGGCGGGGAGCTCCTGAAAATTCATTGCAGGCATTTGCCAATTGTATTGATATGGGTGTAGATATGATTGAAATCGATTTGAAGAAGACAAAAGACAATCAGTTGATATTAATGCACGATGATACTATCGATCGCACAACAAACGGCAAGGGGAAGGCTTCAGATTACACATTGGAGGAGATTCGTAAATTTTATCTGAAAGATGCGGAAGGTACGGTAACAACTCATCAGATTCCTACGTTGGAGGAGGTCTTGAATCTGACAAAAGGAAAGATTCTGATAAATGTGGATAAAGGTTATGATTATTTTAAAGATGTATATCAGTTGCTTGTCAAGACCAATACTATCGATCAAGTCGTTATTAAGTCAGGATATGGCTTGGAGAAAGTGAAAACTGACAATGGAGATGTACTTGAGAAGGTTATTTATATGCCTATAATAAACTTGGATAATGTAGCCGAGGCCGAGAAAATGATTGATGAATATGCCACAATTAGCCCTGTTGCTTTTGAATGTTGTTTTTCGAAAGAAACCCCGGATGTATTGCGCTTATTGCGTAAAATACAACAGAATGGTTCAAAAATATGGATTAATACCATGTGGGCTTCATTGTGTGCCGGTCACGATGATATCCGTTCGGTGGAACAAAATCAGGCTGATGATACGTGGGGATGGGTGTTGGAGCAAGGTGCTTCATTGATTCAGACTGATCGTCCGAAAGCATTAATCAAATATATAGAAAGTAAAAACCGGCATTAAACAGATTGCCGGTGTAAGTGTTAGTGTAAAAAGAGATGAAGTGAGAGTCATAAACTTATTCACTTCATCTCTTTTTGTTATGTATAGCTATTAAGTTATGTATAGCTACCATTTATTATAGATAACCGTAGGACGTGAGCTTCGGATACTCATAGATGGGAACCATATATCATCGGTAGTCAGATTGCATTTTTCAATTGCTTCTATGCAATATTCCAATTTCCCGAAATTGTCATCTACATTGTTTGTACCAAATGTAAACTTAATGCCGCGTTCTTTCGCTTTTCGAATGATGTCCAAGCTGGGGATTTTATATCTGGCATTAATTTCTAAGGCAATATGATAT